>JAESTB010000494.1 GCA_016763815.1 Arenicella sp. | reverse complement strand
TCATAAGAACCATCATCGCTTAAGCCGAGATATGAGATATCCTCGAAGATCTCCCGGTCCGCCATGCTCGTTTCGATGGCACCAGTGATAACATCATCTGTTGGGCTTTGAATCTTAGACTTTGGGCTATGAGCTTCTGTCGACCTTAGTTTAGACTGCCGATAAACCTCAAGATCTCTATGACTTAGGGTTTGCTCCGCGACGCTATTAAACTCTAACTGATCATTAAAGCCAAACAAGTTTAACGACTGCCCCAGAGTGTAGAGACGTGCTCGCATTAGATAGATTGATGAACTCAAGGCAAAAAAGCATAACGACAGCCACGGCCAGAGAGGGGCGGTTTGATTAGCTGGCGCAGATGATTCAACTGCAAGGGCGTTAGTCGATACGTTTCCGACCTCGCTTAGCAGAGGCGGCTGAACTGGTGCCAAGGCCAGCGATCCGACAGGCACATCTTCGCCGATCTTACTTTTAAGCTCGTATATTTGCTTCTCCAAGAATTCTATTTTTTGATCTTTACGAGATAATTGCTGCGAAAGGTTGTCAACAATCTCAGTTAAAGTCGCTATAGTTTGTTGCGATTGCTGCTGACCTGAAGCTCCGGAATTCTGAGCTGTGGCACCAATGCTTGTTACCCCAAACGATGGTGTCGCTTTCAATTCGGCAACATCTAAAAACGCTTCATCTTCGCTTTCAATGTCACGCTCGCGGCGTAGATCTGTCAGGGCTACACCCTCAAAGTCAAATACTCTAGCTCGGCTACCATCGTTGGCCGCACCGATCCCCAAGGCACTCGCATTAGCATTTACAACGCTGGCTAATGCAATCAATGCCACTAGAACAAACGTCGCCCCCCCCAGTCTCGCAACCCTATGCCTAACCTTTTTTGAGATATCCGTCCTCTTAAAATGGCTCTCCTCAGTAAGACAACGCATCATGAATAACCCCTTGTTTCTATACCGCACCAAAGGTTCTCTTGCCATCAATCCCCTTGGATTCCCCAAATAGACCACGCATACTCGACCTTAAGTTGAGCCGCGCGCCAACCAATAATAAGCCGATATCGCGCTAACATTAACCCCACAACACATTCGGCCTAACCTTCACATCAATTTTGAACCGGCAACACCCATGATTCAAGGCGACAATCGTCTATAAATGGTCTATTTTTTTCACTACACCCCTTAAAAAATAGACGCCTGTCCATTATTTGCAGTAACAACTTTGAACAGATACCCGCTAAACGTCTGCGGCTCGCTGCTCAAGAATACTCACCGCAGGCAAAGTCTTACCCTCGAGAAACTCTAAAAACGCACCTCCACCAGTCGAGATATAAGAAATATCGTCAGCAACTCCATACTTGTCAATAGCCGCTACCGTATCGCCACCGCCGGCAATCGAGAACGCTGATGACTCAGCAATTGCATAGGCAAGTGCCTTAGTGCCGCCGCCAAATTGGTCAAATTCAAATACGCCAACCGGTCCATTCCATACGATTGTTCCGGCATTTTTCAGTAATGCTGAAAATTGTTCAGAGGTATCTGGGCCAATGTCGAAAATCATATCGTCAGAGACAACGTCACTCAAAGGCTTGGTAATCGCTTCAGCAGTTTCAGAAAACTCTTTCCCGCACACCACAACAGTTGGTATCGGTATATTTCCATTGGCTTGCTGAACTTTACGCGTCAACTCATTCGCCTGATCTTCTAAATCGTGTTCACACAATGACTTACCAACCTCATTGCCAGCCGCGGCAATGAACGTATTAGCAATGCCACCCCCGACAATCAGTTGGTCAACCTTGCTCGAGAGCGCATCAAGCACCGTCAACTTTGTAGAAACTTTAGAACCTCCAACAATTGCGACAATCGGCCTAGCAGGTTCATGTAAGGCTTTTGTCAGTGCTGTTAACTCATTGCTTAACAACGGCCCCGCGCACGCAATCGGTGCATACTTCGCCACTCCATGAGTAGACGCTTGCGCCCGGTGCGCTGTGCCAAACGCGTCCATTACAAACACATCGCACAAGCGAGCCATGGTCCTTGATAACGATTCGTCATCGGCCTTTTCACCGACATTAAACCGTACATTTTCACACAAAACAATCTCACCATCACTCAGTTCAATACCGTCCAGCCAATCTCTCTCAAGGCGAACAGCTTTGCCTAAGAGCTCGCTAAGTCGGGACGCAATCGGTTGAAGTGTAAATGCCTCATCGGCCTGGCCTTCAGTAGGCCGCCCAAGATGAGACATCAACATTACCTTAGCACCCTTTTCCAACGCCAGCCTTATGGTTGCGAGCGATGCCCGAATACGCGCATCATTACTCACACTGCCGTCTTTCATTGGAACATTAAGATCTTGGCGAATCAGAACTCGCTTACCGGCGAGGTTTAGGTCTTGCATACGAAGTACGTTCATTTGGGCGATCTATTATTGAGGTTATAAGTATTGAAGTTATAAGCTGTAAAGCTAGTTACAGCTTATTGACAGTTTTGACAACATTGTCAACGGTAAAACCAAAATGCTCAAACAACTGATCAGCAGGGGCCGATTCGCCAAAACTGGTCATACCGACCACCGCGCCCTGAAGGCCAACATACTTGTACCAATAATCACTAATGCCCGCTTCGAGCGCGACACGCTTAGTCACTGAGCGCGGAAGAACGCTTCCTTTATAGGCTGCATCTTGAGCATCAAAACAGTCGGTCGAGGGCATTGATACCACACGAACTGCTCTACCCTGCGCCTCAAGCGCAATACAAGAGTCCATCGCTAAGGCTACTTCTGAACCCGTGGCAATCAAAATTACGTCAGCCGTGCCGTCGCAATCTTTTAACACGTAACCGCCTTTTTCAATATTGGCTAACTGTTCAGCATCGCGAGCTTGATGTGGTAAATTTTGGCGTGAAAATACCAAGCTGCTAGGCTTGTCTTGAGACTCTATAGCAACTTTCCATGCGACCAAGGACTCAACCGCATCACACGGCCGCCATAGTGACATATTGGGAATTAGACGTAAACTTGCGACGTGCTCAACAGGTTGATGGGTAGGCCCGTCCTCACCCAGCCCGATTGAATCATGTGTCAAAACATAGATCACCGGCTGCTTCATTAACGCTGACATACGCATGCCGTTGCGCATGTAGTCAGCGAACACTAAGAACGTGGCGCCGTAGGTTTTGAACCCCCCATGCAATGTAATCCCGTTTGAAATAGTAGCCATGGCAAATTCTCGCACGCCGAAGTACAAATAGTTACCCGATGCATCATCGGCACTAATGCCTTTAGAACCGCTCCAAATTGTGTAGTTTGAGCCGGCTAAATCGGCTGACCCACCGATTAATTCTGGCAATAGTGGGCCAAGTTGGTTTAACGAATTTAAGCTTGCTTTGCGTGTCGCAATAGTCTGCGCAGCTTGGTCGGCTTGGATCACTAGCTTGGCCGACTCTTCGGCCCAGTTTACCGGTAGATCACCCGACATACGACGTAAAAATTCAGCCGCCTGCTCAGCGTTTGCAGCTTGATATGCGTCAAAGGTCACCTGCCATGCCTGCTCAGCCTCAGCTCCTTTCTCACTACCATCCCAAGCCGATTTAATATCAACTGGCACTTCAAATGGCGCCGCATCCCAACCAAGTTGCTCACGCACCAAGGTAACTTCATCAGCACCCAGAGGTGCGCCATGACAATTTTCAGTGCCTTCTTTGTTAGGCGAGCCCTTGCCAATAACGGTTTTACAACACACCAAAGTGGGCTTAGAGGTCTCAGCTTTTGCTTGTGTTATTGCGGCGTGCAATGCCTCTGCATCATGTCCATCCACTGCGTCAATCACGTGCCAGCCGTAAGCTCTAAACCGAGCGGGAGTGTCATCAGTAAACCAACCTTCAACATTACCGTCTATCGAGATTCCGTTGTCATCCCAGAACGCAACAAGCTTACCCAGGCCGAGCGTCCCAGCCAAAGAACATGCTTCATGAGAGAGCCCTTCCATCATGCAACCGTCACCCATAAAAACATAAGTATTATGATCAACAATTGTGTGCTCGGCAGTATTAAACTGGGCCGCTAGTGTTTTCTCCGCGATAGCCATGCCAACGCCGTTAGCAATACCTTGCCCCAGTGGGCCTGTTGTGGTCTCGATTCCGGGGGTGTAACCGTACTCGGGATGACCCGGTGTCTTCGAATGAAGTTGACGGAAGTTCTTTAAATCGGCCGCACTTAAGTCGTATCCTGTAAGGTGAAGAAGGGAGTAGATCAACATCGAGCCATGGCCATTAGACAATACAAACCGATCTCTATCATGCCAGTTCGGATTTTTCGGGTTGTGACTCAAAAAATCATTCCATAGAACTTCGGCAATATCGGCCATCCCCATTGGCGCACCTGGATGGCCTGAATTAGCTTGTTGAACAGCGTCAGCGCTGAGCACGCGAATTGCGTTAGCGAGTTGTTGGCGATTTGTCGACGACATGAGAGTAGCTCCTTGAGCAAAGATTTGGAAAATTTAGGCGAGTGTCGTAGAGCCAGAAACAGACTGACACACACCGCGCCTAAGAACAGCGCGTAATATAACAAATTTGAATATCGATGCCCTGAATGCGAGTGCAAATAACTGTTTTTTTGCACTGCTCAATCGAATAAGGCTATTAAAAGAATGTGATACGGCAGGTTGGTCTAATACGTGCGGTGTTATCTGCGCGTTGAGTTTCAGAAAAAAACTCGAAAAAGTAATCAAATAACAGTCTTCGAGCAGCCCGAATTGGCGCACGGGGCACCATCAAACTCCGAACCAGAAAATTCTAATCAAAAAACACAGAAAATGAGCTTAGAAGTATGAGAACGCGACACCCAGCGCCACTAGCCTTGGAACAATAAATTCAGTACCAGCAATTTTAACTACCGCTTCAATATAGCGCTTATCCATATCTTCAGGCACCTCACCAAACTCCATATCGGGCTCCACAGTGATTCGTTTTACTTCACCATGACAGAGTAAACCTGAATAGGTTTTTCGTGCTGCATTAGGAATTGGGTTTAGGACAACCAACAAAGTATCGTCTGCAGACGCACTCTTAGCCTTCAATTTAGCATCATGGAGACCTACATAAGAAACCACTGGTAAGCGCTGATTACGCCAATTCACATGCCCCTTCATCCAATTCGCCGGTGCTTTTGTCAACATCTCGATTTCGGGCTTAGCGACCACTTCTGAAATGGTTTCAACCGGCAGCAACAATGGCATTTTTGCCGAGGGCAAAATATAACAATCTAGTGTTTCAGTGCTCATAAGTCTGCGTTATTTCTCTTGTTGAGTTCTCTTATTATCGCTACAACGGTTTGCTACGAATCTAGCTCGATTGGTGTATCAAGCTTTAAGTGCTGATTAAAAACCTGCACCAAATTCTCTAATAAATAGGGTTTGCCTAGAAAAGCGCTGCATCCTAAAGCCGTTGCTTTATCGATATACTTCTCTGTTGCGCGAGACGAGATCATCACTACCGGAATGTGCTTTAAACTATCAACCGATTTAACCCATTCCAATAATTCAAAGCCGTCCATTCGAGGCATCTCTATATCTAGCAATATCATATCTGGCGCGTCTTGATTCAATTGAATTTGAGCGTCTAAACCGTCTTTCGCCAGCACCGAATTAATTCCCAAGCCGGTGATATCTCGCTCGGCGGACTTACGTACAGTGAGCGAATCATCGACCACCATAACAGTAGGAATAGCTTGTGAGACTGCAACGTTCTGTTCTGGAATCGACACAAATGATTCGTAGTACGATATTCCAACCAGGTCGAGCAAGAGCACTACAGAGCCATTAGCTCGAATTGTTGCACCCGCGTAAATGGGGATTCGACCTAAGTGATCACCAAGGTTTTTAACCACAATTTCTTGCGTATCAAGTAATTTTTCAACAATGACTGCAATATTCTGCACACCAGCATTAACTAAAATTACCGACTGCTTGCCACTCAGCGTTGCTAACGTAGAGTCATAGCCTAAGTAGTCAGCTAAGTCGATTAGCGCGTAGCTGTGATTACCAACATCCATTTTTGGCTTCTCTGCTTTCAAGTGCCCAATCAACTCATCGGTATCAACATTGATAATACGTTCAATAGTCCGTGCAGAAATAGCAAACATTTGGTCGCCGGAATTAACAAACATAGCGCTAGAAACCGCAAGCGAAATCGGTAGCCTGATAATGAAATGCGAGCCAACGCTCTTGTTTTCAATGTCGTACGCGATACTGCCACTCATGCGTCGTAGCGTCGATTGAACTACGTCCATACCAACACCGCGGCCTGAAATTTGGGTCAATTTCGACGCTGTGCTAAAACCACTTTGAGAGATATACATCAACATATCTTCTGGATTCAGCGGCTGATCTTCAGTCAACAATTTATCATCGATGGCTTTCATTCGGATTTTTTCCAAATCTAGACCCATGCCATCGTCACGTACCGAAATCATAATTTCTCGGGCTACCTGACGGCACTCTACGGTGACTTTACCAACGTTGCTCTTACCTGCTTTTTTACGATCTTCGGGCGATTCAATTCCGTGGTCAACCGAATTCCGTAGCATGTGCTCTAGCGCAGGGACCACTCCGTCAAGAATAGTTTTATCTAAACGCACATCAGAGCCGATCATTTCTAGCTCGACATCTTTTTTCAACTCGCGACCAGTTCGACGCACAACCTGTCGCAACTGAGCACCGATACCACCAAACGATACCAGACGAACCTGCATAATTTCATCTTGCAGTTCTCGGTTCAGACGCTCTTGCTTCTGCAGCGACGTCTCAGCTTTGTAGACGAAGTTGCTTAAACTATTTTGAATGCCACCGAGTTCATCTAAATTCTCGGCCAAGCCACGTGACAATTGTTGTAACTTGGTATATCTGTCAAGTTCGAGCGGGTCAAATTCATCACCTCGCTCAGTGTTCAAGTTTTGATTGGTTCGTGATGTAATTTTACTATCAGCTTCAATTTCCAGCTCTCGAAGCTGGGTACTAAATCGCTGAACATTGTTATAAAGTTGCTCAACAACTGACTTAACAGATACCACGTCTTCACGCATCTGCGAGCGGTTCATACTCGCATCACCGACAAAATTAGTTAGAGAATCTAGTGTGTCAGTTCTGATTCTTAGTGCCGCAGCTCGGTCTCGTGCCGCTTGCTCTTGTCGGTTAATATCTTTTTGCTCAGTAACACTGATCTCGGTGGAACCAGGCACAAAAATTGCAGCTTCGACTGTTGACGCTGCGGCTAAGACGTCAACCTTATCCTTAACGTGTTTATCGCTTGGGCTCGAGTAGTCCGAGAGCTGTTGCATTAGCTTGGTATGATCGTCAGCTGATCTGCCACCGACTAATCCATTGCCATCAGAAATAATGACATCGAAGGCCTCCTCTAGAAGCGCCTTGGCTTGCTTAAATTTAACAGCGCTTGGAACAGATAAGTCGTCTATATAAACCTGAGTCCGATTTATAAGCGGCTTAATATCTTGCAGCACGTCGCCGCTGTCGTCGGCTAAATTACTGAGCGCAACGCACAGATCCAACATCTGAGCGCGAATTGCCTCCCATCCTTTTGCCGATTTCCAGTTAGCATTAATTTCACTTACTTGAGCGGTAATTTGAGTTAGGCTCTCACTAATATCAATGCTACTAAGCTCGTCTTCAACCTGAGCTTCTTCTTCAGCCAATTTGGCCGCTTGAATGATGTCGGCCTTAGCCGCGCTCTGATCAACTTTAGCATCGGTCCTAACTCCCAGCTTTACCAACAACTCGTTAGGTGCTTGAAATTGTTTATTCGCTTGATACGCTTTCGACGCAGAATCAACCGCATCTACATATAGCTCAAGCGTCTTTCTAACCTCGCGAAGATCATCTTCGTTACGGATAAAATTGCTCTCTAAAAAGCTTTCTGTATGGTGAGTTAGATCGCCAAGCGCATTCGCTTCAGCCATTAAAGAACTGCCTTTTATGGTGTGCAAATGACGCATGACATTTGACATCGCAGGAGCCATTTCGCCGAGGTTCGACAATTTTGCCACTTCATCATCGAGCTCATGATGCAGTCCTCGGAGCTCTTCAAGGAAGATATCTCTAAGCTCAGCGTCAATATCATCGCCATCTTTTATGATAATCGGAGGCTCTGGCTCTGGCTCTGGCTCTGGCTCTGGCTCTGGCTCTGGCTCTGGCTCTGGCTCTGGCTCTGGCTCTGGCTCTGGCTCTGGCTCTGG
>JAESTB010000493.1 GCA_016763815.1 Arenicella sp. | reverse complement strand
TGGTCATCGTCACGTAAATTCATGTGGGACGCTAAGGGCCATAGACAGCCAGGCGCTGCGCAAGAGTTAGTTATGGCGATGTCCTATTTCCCTAAAGAAGGTGGTGAGCTATGGAGAAAATATTCAACCGAATCGGTGATACACGCCTTAGACGTATATTCGCGTTACACCTTTGATTACCCATATCCGGTATCAATCAGTGTCAACGGCCCAGTGGGCGGTATGGAATACCCAATGATTACCTTCAATGGCCCGCGCACCAAACTGCAAGATGATGGCTCGCGCACCTATACTTTAGCCGAAAAACGTTTTCTACTTGGCGTTGTTATTCACGAAGTGGGGCATAACTATTTCCCTATGATTGTGAACTCAGACGAGCGACAGTGGACTTGGATGGACGAAGGTTTAAACAGCTTCTTAGACGGCATTGCCGGCCGCGAGTGGGACCCCGATATTCCTTGGGGCGTTGAGCCGCGTGACATCGTTGATTATATGAAGTCAGATGTACAAGTGCCAATTATGACTCAGTCAGACAGTGTTTTAAGGCTTGGGCCAAATGCCTACACTAAACCGGCGGTGGCGCTAAATATTCTTCGAGAAGTGATTTTGGGGCGTGAGTTGTTCGACTTTGCGTTTCAAGAATACGCCATTCGCTGGGAGAATAAACGACCTACCCCATCCGACTTCTTTCGTACTATGGAAGAAGCTTCTGGTGTCGATTTAGATTGGTTTTGGCATGGTTGGTTCTACACCACCGATCATGTGGATATCGCGCTCGATAGGGTTTACAAGCTGCAGCTCGACACCCTTAATCCAGACATCGATTCCAAGCGTCGACGAGCCGAAGAGGCGGGTGAACCAACGCCATTATTTGAACAGCGCAATCAAGCTGAAGGACGAAAACTGTGGATTGATTTAAATCAAGACGTTACTGACTTCTACGACCAGCACGATAGATTCACGCCAACTAATTTGGAGCGTAATAAGTACCAACAAATGCTCGAAGACATTAGCCCTCGTGAGCGTGAGGCGTTAGAGCGTGCTGTCAAAGAAGACAAAAATTACTACGTAATGAGTTTCTCGAACAAAGGCGGTTTAGTGATGCCGATACTTTTACAATTAACCTACACTAACGGTAAAACAGAAGAGCTGATTTTGCCTGCCGAAATTTGGCGTCGTACGCCTGAGCACGTAAGCAAGCTGCTGATTACTGAGAAAGGTAAAAAGTTGGAGTCGGTGATAGTCGATGCAAACTGGGAAACGGCTGATGTTGATGTTGAAAACAATCATTACCCTCGCCGGATTGTGCCGTCTCGAATCGAAGCGTTTAAGAAGGAGAAGAGTAAGGAGCCTGAAGGTCGCGACATAATGCAGGACATCAAAACTAAGCTAGAAGACCCTAAGAAGAAGCCACACAAAAAATAATGCGATGCTTAATCCTAGTTTGCACATTAGTGCTTGGCAGTTTCGCTTGCGATAGCTTCGCGCACCAGCAAAAGGAAGCTTACATTAGCCTGCTGTTTAATGAGCGTACTGGCAATATAGAGGTGAGTCATCGTTTCTTATTGCATGATGCTGAGCACGGTCTGGGCTTAGTGCTTGATGGTGCTGGCGACTTGAGTGTCGATCAATTAACACAACAAAATTTTTTTGACTATGTGCAGCAACATTTCGCGGTAGCCACCGACGATAACCAACCTATTGCCCTTGAGCCGGTTGGTTATGAAGTTGAGGGTAAGTATTTTTGGGTGTATCAAGAGGCGAAAATACCTAACACCGACACGCTTAAGCTGCGCCATTCAGCGTTACACGAGCTTTGGCCGACACAAACCAATCATATCAATGTTGAAAAAGATGGCTGGGTTAAGTCGGTGAGACTGCAAAAGGAAAATGATTCGCGTTGGCACATAATTCGTTTAGATTGAAAGATCGAAACTGGCGAGTCAATACTGTCGGACAATGCATATCAATGGGTGAGCTAGAGCAGAAGATATACTACACTGCTGAAGTAATAAAACTCCCAGACAAATGCCCGGGTGGCTATTGGTGAATAAAACTTGTTTTTGCGCTTCTAGGCTATTTTATGGCTGTTTGAGTGTGGTATTGGTGCTTGCGAATGTTGCTCAAGCACAAGAGAATGTTTTGCCTGAGGAAACAAGGCTCACTGTATCTCCAGCCACGGATGAATCGGTGGATATGATGCCGGTGAAAGCCGAGCGTAAGATTGCAACGTTACCGACAGCAGCAAATGTAGACCTCAAGGACGTTGTTAATAAGCCTGAAGAGATGGTGCTGGTCGAGAAGGTTCTGCTCGAGGAAGCGCCTGCTGTGTCTCCAACCATGGATAAATCTATGGGTATCGCGCCAGTGAACCTCAAGCGCAAGATGCAACAGTTACCGACAGCGCCAAATGTTGACCTTAAAGAGGTTGTTAATGATGTGGCCGATGGGAATGTTTTACCTAAATCGATCGTTGCCTTGGAAAGCGATCGGGCGTCGGTGGAAGAGTTATCCGTTATTATTGATGAAAAAGTTCCTCAAAATTCTATAAAATCGGCGATAGCTCAGCAGGTCGCGCGCGATGAACAAGCGGCGATAGATGAACAAGCGGCGATAGACGAACAAGCGGCGATAGAGCAAACAGTGGATGGCGAGGAACAGAAGCTTGATGAGCCAGTTGAGCCGAAGGACAATGCCCCCGAAGGAAAGTCCAAGTTTATTCTCGGTATGGAAGTCCCTGCTAATACGGCCACTCGCTTGATCTGGACACCCGAAAACAAAGCCGGAGGTCTCGCCGAACGGACTCCAGTATTGGTTGTGAATGGCAAATTGGCCGGAGAAACCTTATGCCTGACGGGTGCGGTGCACGGTGATGAATTAAATGGAATCGAAATGATTCGTCAGATTATGTACCGACTCGACGCCGATAAACTTACCGGTACTGTGGTCGGTATACCCGTGGTTAACCTAATGGGCTTTCGCCGTAATTCTCGCTATCTGCCAGATCGCCGTGATTTGAACCGTTACTTCCCCGGTAATACTCGAGGGAGTTCAGCATCGCGCATTGCACACTCTTTCTTCACAAAAATTATTCTTCACTGCGACGTGTTGATTGATATTCATACCGGTTCGCTAAATCGGACTAATTTGACCCAATTGCGAGCTGATTTATCTAATCAACAAGTGGTGTCGATGGCAAAGAGTTTTGGCCCTATCGCTGTGCTCAACAGTCGCGGCAACCCGCGCTCATTGCGCGCGGCTGCAGTGCGAGCTGGCATTCCTAGCGTTACAATAGAAGCGGGCGAACCTATGCGAATTCAACGCGAGGTTGTGGCTGAAGGTACTAAAGCAATTGAAAAAATGATGGCGGCAAGAGGCATGGTTGGTAGGAGGCCTAGAAAGTCGTCCAAATCAGCACCAATTTACTATAAATCAGTATGGGTGCGCGCTAATCAGAGCGGCATCTTTATTAGCGATGCGTCGCTTGGCGAGCGCGTGTTTGAAGGCGAGGTTCTGGGTACTGTGACCGATCCGATCACTAACCGACGTAGTGAAATACTGTCGCCTCATCGTGGTCGTATTTTAGGGATGGCATTGGATCAAGTAGTATTACCCGGTTTTGCCATTTACCACATCGGCATTCAGACCCCAGAAGCGCTCTTGATTGAAGAAAGCCAGTTGACTGAAGAAAACCCGAATGAAGATGAACCGGCCTTAGGTCTGGAACCAGGTGTTGAGGGTGCAGACATTAAGGGCAAGGTGGAAGTGCCTATATACGATGCTTTGGACGACGACGAGTAGCAATCAGTGACCATCTAATGTGGTTCAACTCACGACCTAGTCTATTTGGCTAGGTCGTGAGTTGAAGCCTTCAATTAAACTATTTGTTAACCTAGCAAGAATTCGCGCTATTCTAAATAGAAAATAATAAAGCCTATGCCCCAAACTTCCGCTTTTCTTGTGTTTCTAGTGTTCTGCTTGAGTGCCTGAGTCTCACTGCCGGTAATTGACCCCGACAGGGTTTCTGATATGCAGATAGTGTCGGATCGAATTGACTCCCTGAGCGCCGACCTTTCTGAACAGTTTTTGTTAAGTTGCGCTCA
>JAESTB010000492.1 GCA_016763815.1 Arenicella sp. | reverse complement strand
GAGTCAGCCCGTTGAAGCTTTGCCCCGGCGGGCTTTCTGAAAAGCCGACGTCCGCCGCCGCTCTTTGCATATCGGCCGCCGAAGGCATTGCCTTGGTCAATACAACACCGGCTGGATTGCCGCCACGATTACCATCAGAGAATGCTGAAATTTTAATTATATTCATGTTTATCACTTGAGCTTCATTTAAGTTACATAAATCATAGTAGGCTCAAGCATCATTGTGCATAGCTAAAAACCGGTAAATAATCCCTACATATTAAGCAAAAAAAGGAATATTAACGAAATGACCTTAGAAAAAACTTACTCGCTAGATGGAATCGATTTGCAAATACTCACAATCCTAGAAACGGACGGGCGAATCACTATCAAACAACTAGCTCAGAAAATTGATATGTCGGCACCGAGTGTTAACGAACGACTGCGTCGTTTAGAGAGCAGAGAAATAATTCGGAATTTCACCATAAACATAGATCTCTCGATGCTCGGTTACCCACTCGAAGCCATTGTTAGAATCAAACCTAGATCTGGAAAATTAAAACAAGTTGAGACCATGATCAATAGTCAACGGCGTTTTATATCCTGTGATAGGGTGACGGGAGACGACTGCTATATAGCAAAATTGATATTAAGATCTATCGATGAGTTAGACCACCTGCTTGAGCCGTTTCACGACTGCGCCGAAACTAACACGTCCATCGTTAAGTCCTCATTGATTAAAAAAAGAGAGCCTTTTTCCAGCTAAGAAACTCGATTTTTCAAGGCCATTCTGTCTGGCATCTAATTTCAAACTTCTACTCCGGTTTTATATGCTTATATCTCCACTCTGAAGAACGAGAAAGGTGACTTACACTATGGCTTTTCGTATTGAGAGCGGCGAGCCACGACTCTTTAACTGGCGTTAACAAGGAATTTAGGAATACTTAGGTGGTTTCACCCTAAGTCTTTAATAATTAGAGGAAATAGTTTAATTCATAACGACTATACTTGGGATAGAAAAAGTAACGCATTCAAAATACACAGGATAGTAAAATGATACTAAAAAATATTATTGCGCCCGCGCTAATGCTTTCAGTAACTGGCATTTCACCGCTATCGGCACAAAACAACGATCGCGATGAACTGATTTTTGAAGAGATCATTGTCACCGCAGCCAAACGCGAGCAAAACATTTATGAGGTGCCCATCGCTATTACGGCGTTTACCGCGGATACCATTGAACGAGCCGGTATTGTTGACATCAATGACGTTGGCAAATTTGTACCTAATTTAACCATCACCAATTTTTCGGCAGGCCAAACGTCTTCGGCCAACCCTTTTATTCGTGGCATCGGTTTACAAGACCATCTCATCACCACCGACCCGGGGGTTGGTATCTATGTTGACGGTGTTTACCTAGGTCGCCAAGTTGGACAAAATTGGAACCTAGCTGATGCAGAGCGAATAGAGGTGCTGCGCGGCCCACAAGGAACCTTATATGGTCGCAACTCAATTGGTGGGGCGATTAATATTATCACGCGTAAACCCGGAGAAGAGACTAGCTCTAGAATTTCATTACAAGCAGGCAGTCGCGGCCGTATTAACGGCCAATACTTCGGTAGCTATCGACTTAGCGACACGGTCGGTGTTTCCCTGTCCGCAGGCTATAATAAACGCGACGGTCTGGGTAATTTTACTAATTTAAATACCAGCACTGAAGTAGGCGAAACTGAAGATTTGGCAGGCCGTCTGAGTCTTGCGTGGAACCCAAATGAGAAGTTTTCGCTACTCTTAACCGCTGATGCAAATGATGCAGACAATGGCTTAAACCCGTACACCACATTAATTGATGAGATTCCCAATGGTGCTATCGCCCAGTCAGGCTTATCTAACGCTAATCTAGCCGCTGACCGTTTCGACAATGCCACTGGACAAGCTGATTTAGTAAACGTTTCAAACTCAGCGTCGGGATTTTCCGCAACCGCTGACTATGCGTTCTCCGACACATTAAGCCTGAAGTTGGTTGCCAGCACTCGCACCTCCGACTATACCGCCGGTTTGGACGATGACAGTACGGCTACCAATTTCCTAGCATTTGGAGAAACCGGAGAAGCGGACCAAAGCTCATATGAACTACAGCTAAACGCCACCTACGACCGCTTTGATGTTGTTACCGGCATCTACTATTTCGAAGAAGATGGTTTTAACGATCAGCCTAATTTTACCTTTAATGGCGGCGGTGGTAGTGAAACGCTGTCGCAGGAAGTAACCAGTTTTGCGGTTTATGGAAACGTGGGCTTTGATGCCACTGATCGCTTAAGACTCTCTGGTGGACTACGCTACACAGAAGACGAGAAAGACGCAGCCGTTAATCTCATTTTTGGCTTAATCGATACGGTCGCCTCTGAAAAATTCGATGAAGTCAGTTGGGACCTCTCGACAACCTATGCGCTGGATAACGGCATGTCGGTCTACGGATCGGTTGCCAGCGGCTTTCAATCTGGTCAGTTTAACCCGCGCCCATTCTGTCTATTTGGTTCACTCGACTTCACTCAGCCGGGTAATGTCAGCAGACCCAATTGCTTTGATCAGAACTTAGAGAATATTACCGCGATTAATTATGAAGCCGGTATCAAAGGTCAGTTGACCGACAACTTTAGGATGAGCCTTGCGGTATTTAATACCGAATATGAAGACCTACCCTATCAAGTTAGTAACGCCACGGCTGAAGGTTTTAATACGGTTAACATCATCGTAGATCAAACTTCGAGAGGCGTTGAATGGGAGAGCTCGTGGAGCCCAAGCAGCGGTTTCTTTATAAACACATCGTTTGGCTACATTGACATAGACGTCGATAACCCCAACCCATTTGTGGTGGCACCGCTTACCCCCAAATTCACAGCATCTATCAGCCCGGAATACACCTTCCCTTGGGCCAGTACTGGGGGTTCAGTGACCATGCGTGCTGACTACTCATATCGTGATGACTTATTTGGTGAGCCGAGCTCAGACCCAGGTCGCTTAACTCAAATCGACAGCCGCTCACTACTCAACTTTGATATAAGCTATCAGTCACCCGACGAAAACTGGGCAATGGGCTTTTACGGTCGAAATGTTACCGATGAGCGCTACGAGTCTGGCCGACTGAACACCGGTGATTATGTCTTGGTAATCCTAGCTAACGATGCGAGTGAATCTGGAGTCCGTTTTACTCAACGATTTTAAAGAAATATTGCCAGTAAACATAAAAGCCCTTAAACGGTATCGTTTAGGGGCTTTTGCTTTTCTGCCATCAGGAACTTCTAATCAAGTCTAAACCCCTGCCCTGTTTAGTAGCGCATCGCTGATCACCCTTAGTGTATGAGTAACGTTCTAAATCTAAGCTAAATCTGCGATAGGTATCCCAAACTTACTGACCTCTAGGAGTATCTGTTCACTTCCTAGAGTGCCGTGAGAGACTAACCCGAGCCAGGGAGTCCGTTGTTGAAATTCGATGCATCACTGTCGAAGCAAGCAGCATACTCGTCGTAATCGAGCCTATGCTGGTGATAGCCACTAAGCTCTTACTTGCTTCACTATGTTAATTCTACCCTGGGTATGTGTCTTCGCCCTTTCACTTGACGATCGAGTTGCTATAACTGACTAACCTATCTCAGCAATAGCTGAAGGGTCACTCTCGGCAAATCATTTTCGCCATCGACCAAGATCTCATGGCGGGTAACTGAGGTAAATAACGGGAGTATCCATATACGCCTTCGCTGGTAGCTCATTCGCCTAAAATTCGACCAAGAACTTTAGCTGTAATAAGGTCGTGATGGCAATGGGGGAAGGGGGGGAGATCGGTAACGTGAGCATCGCTCAGCTCCGGTTATTTTCATTCTTTAAATTTTTCTTTTCTAGTAAAACGACTAGCTATGCCCTAAGACGGTGTCTGAATGCAGACATAACTAGCCGAGTTTTAACAAAGAGCTGCGACCACTAAGAAAGCCGTTCCAGCCCTATGGTGCCCAATTTATTCTAATTTGGGCAAATCTTAACGGAATCAATCCCGCCTTCGATCAGGTCACCTGGTCCGGCACCGTCACTTGCTCTGACTCGTATGAGAACATTAGACCCAGCAGGTATCGCTGCACTAGCATTCTGCCATTGAGCTTGAGTTCTGGTATCACCAATTGATACGAGGCTATTAAAAGTAGAGCCGCCGTTTACCGAATACTCAATACCAAAGAAATCACCAGATGGATCGTCGCCAGTATCACGTTGGCCATGAAACCAAGCAAAAGAGAGTGTGGAGCTTTCGCTAACACTAATGTTTGGCGATTGCGCGATACATTCACCGCCGTCAACGTCATTCACTCCAGCTGACGAATTAGTTGCCGTAAAGACAGCAAAGCCGTCTCCACCTGCATCGCCACCTACTTGCGTTATTACACCGCTATTAGTGACCTGGGTTGGATTAGTGCGAACGTAAGTTCCTGTAGTACAAGTAGAGCTCGATAGGTTCTGCCAGCCTGTTGATGTAGTGAAATCATCGTCGTATGAGCAGATTGGACCACCACCACCGCCGCCATTTAGCAGAGATTGTAAAAGGAGGTTAGGTGACCCAGAGCCTATGCCACTGAGCCTGCCTGAAACGGCCGCATTTTCCAGAGCGACCTCAACCTGTGCAGGTGTTGCCGAGGGTGATTCATCCAAGTACAAGGCTGCGACGCCGGCAACGTGTGGAGCTGCCATAGACGTGCCACTGATGGTATTTGTCGCACTATTACTCGTAGACCATGTAGAAGTAATTGAAGAACCAGGTGCAAACATATCAACACATGAGCCGAAGTTCGAGAAGCTCGAACGCGCATCAGAGGAAGTCGTGGCTCCAATAGTCAGTGCTGGCCCGACACGATTAGGTGATCCGACACACGCATTGGCATTAGAATTACCAGCCGCAACAACAAAGGTTACGCCTTGAGTGATCGCATTTTCGACAGCATTGTCCAACGCAGTGGAGTTACCACCGCCAAGACTCATATTCGCAACTGAAGGCCCTGAAGCATTTTGTGCAACGTAGTTAACACCGTTGATCACACCAGCATTACTGCCACTGCCGCCGCAGTCTAGTACACGTACGGCAATCAGGTTTACATTTTTTGCTACGCCGTAAGTCGCTGACCCAACAGTTCCGGCTACATGAGTACCGTGACCATTACAATCATTAGTGCCATTGCCGTCACCAATCGCGTCGAAACCACTGCTTACCCGTCCACCAAACTGACTATGTGTGGCACGAATACCTGTATCGATAATGTACGCATCCACGCCAGTACCGTCAAAGTTGTATTCATAGAAGGTGTCTAAAGGTAGATCTGGCTGATCGATACGGTCCAATCCCCACGTTGCGTTGCTTTGTATCGCTGTCGCAGTCATAAGCTGGTCCTGCTCGACGTAGTCTACGCTGGGGTCGTTGATAAAGGCTGCGAGTGTTTTATCGCTCATTTCCGCCGCGAAGCCTCCAAGCGCATAACCGAAGGTGTGAGTCACGGTCATATCATAGTTTGCAGCCAAACTAGTCGTCAGGTCAGTCACCGCTTGAGCCTGAAAATCCGCAATCATAGTGGTACTTAGAATTCCAAGGCTTCCTCCAGCCATTGTACTCGCCATTTTTTTTACGTAGTCGTCTTTGTAAACCACGATATATCGGTTGGGAATCGCTCGAGCAGCATCCACGGAGCGGTATTTTCCGTAGTTACTGCCGAGAAGTCCTCGCTTATCAGTGGCAGTACTATTACCTGAGATTGAGGTGGGGGGTGAGAGCACTAGTGATGAATCGCTATTATCCACACCCGCCGAGGCGACAGACATGGTAATTAGGGAAAGCGACGCACAACAGATCATGCTTTTCAAAGCATTCTTTTGAGCATTCATTTTTAGTTCCTTTGTGATGGGTTGTAGTAGAGTTTAGACACATACCTGACAAATTACTGATGTATGTCTAGCTAAAATATCCTAATAGTGGACATAAGTACTATATCTAATAAAATGAAAAATGACACACAGGTGACAATATGATCGAAACACGATTTCACCTTACTTTCTGAAACACATGCCACATAGCCAAATCACCTATAGCGAATTAGACTGGAATACTCAGGATTTATAGTGTTTTCACGGAAAAACAGGTCGCTCTCAGCAAGATGACTTAAGCCTTTCTCATAGTGTTTTTACACGATCAAAAACCCGCAGATAGAAACTTTTCTTCAGAATCTTCCATCATAAAGAGCCAAAAATAGATTATTTATTCTGAAATAAATGAATAAACCACAGAAAATATCAATCATTATTAGTAAGCACAGCATGAAATCAATTAGTTTGATGCCATGCTCGGCCCTCTACGTTTACGCTGAACAACCCCTTCTAGGTCGCGTAAACTCGAATCTCAATCAATCACGTTCGGGTCGTTCAGCATGTCCTTCTAGAGCATTTACGGCCGGTTTGTGTGCTGCCTTTGGTGTAAAAGCCGGTTTGATTTAGACTACTGTCAATTCGTGATCCGAATTAGATGTTGTGCTCCTTAAAAAATAGCCTAGGTAAAGATACTATGGTAAGTAAACTACGGTAATTGCCCGACTATGCCGCTAAATTATAATTTTCGTTTAATCCCGAGTTTGAAAATAATGGATGACCTGAATAAACAATTAGATTTTATTATTGAGTTAGACCGACTTAAGGGCGTCTATCGACAAGCTCTTGTGAAGTCTGATGAAAATAGATTTGAGAATAGCGCCGAGCATAGTTGGCATATTTCTCTAACAGCTCAAATACTCCATGAGTACGCCGTAGAAAAAGTAGATATTTCGCGAGTCACTTGTATGTTACTTATTCACGATATTGTCGAAATTGACGCCGGAGATATGTTTGCTTTTTCTGAGCCGGAAGCCCTTTCTGAGCAAGAAAATAAAGAAATTGCCGCGGCAAACCGACTATTTGGTTTATTACCAGAACAGCAATTTCAAGCCTATAATCAATTATGGCTAGAGTTCGAAAGTGCTGAAACTAACGATGCTAGATTTGCCAAAGCAATGGACCGTATTTTACCCCTCTTGCAGAACATGAGAAACGAAGGTGGCAGTTGGGTTAGGCATAATGTGAAAAAATCACAGCTTATTGATCGAAACAAACACCTTGAAGGGTTGGCTCCTAAGCTGTGGCTATATGTTTGTAGGCAAATTGATCTCGCCGTAGAGCAAGGTTGGTTAGAAGATGCGTAGTAAGCACATAGTGAGTAGTTCACGCCGGTCGAACCTCATCGATTCTTATGATTAGGTTTTGAATCAATCGCCACCGTAACTGTATTGAGCCAGAGATACGACGTAATTACCATTTTGGCGTGGCTCGTTCTATTATAGTTGTGGCCAAGTTCACGGCCCCGGGTACGCAAATCACTTCGCCGTTCAATCAGGCCTATAACCCTAAGCAGCAACTTGCTCAAGCTCTCCGGCAACGAACTCAGGAAAATTGAATCCACCACTTTTTTCTGGGCATCGGCAACCATTTTGATATCAGTAACGCTGGGACGCAATGCAGTAAGCGAAACACCGATGCCAGATAATTCTTCCTCGAGTGATTCTGATAGCGAAAGTACGTAAGCCTTAGTCGCTACATAGGTGGCTAGGTAAGGTATGAATAGAAGCCACGTTGAGTATTCGCCCTTTCCTCGCTTAACCATCGGCCGCAGAAAATGAATCAACATATTGGTAGAGACCTCTGCATAACTCTAGTGCAAAAGGAAAATGAGAAAATATTTTCAAGGTTTTTAAGGGTATCGCTCATTAGTCAACCGTGCCGCCAAACTGGACATGCACCATAAACCAGTACCGGTTATGCCCTAAACTGACATTCTATTTTCACTCAAGGACTAAATAGAGTGGCCTAGATAGTACTCACCACTAAGTTTGAATGCAGGTCGGCTCATAGATCAGCGTAAAACAAACCTGCTCAGATAAGCACTATCAACGTATTCCGTCGGCAGCTAACCACAATGATTTGTTTGGCCAAGTAAGGTGTCTAAATTAAAATTGTCAGCAATATATAAGGCTTTAACCCGCCGAACAATTGATGATTAAGCAACAACAAGCTCAGCGTCATCAATAGACCCCAATAACAAATCCTAGCCCCCCCACACTTCACCAATCTGAATAATCAATTTGGGCAAGCTAATTAGATGCTTCTTATGATGTCTATCGGCTCAGGGTATTCTCAAAGCCTATTTAGTTTCGCATCACAATGATAAAAACATCACCTTAAATGATAATAGTGATAATAATGATAATTTATAGTTGACACTACGCTCTTTAATGATAATAATGATACTCGTGATTTGGGCAAATATAGACAAAGAGGTGACGAGTCGTGACAGAATTAATTGTAATAGTGATAGCAGTGTTGGCAACCTCAATGGTTGCTCGGGGGTATACACCTGTAGCGCTTTTAGGAGGGCGAATTTTTTGCTCAGCAAACACATTTGATTTTATCTGGTATTCATTGTCGGAATGGAGCATGACAACGCACCATGATGTTAGGCATATAGTTAGCCGTTTTTTAAACAGGCCAAGCCGCTACCAGATCAAGCACATCTTTTTGATCGACCGAGAGTCCGGTATACAGATTGAAGAGGTTTCTTCTAAAGAAGGGGGCATGCTCGATGGTGATGCGATAAGTGCAATGTTCTCAGCAATTCAGAGTTTTGTACAGGATGCATTTTCCAGAGATCATTCATCTAAACTGACTGATTTTCGCGTCGGTGATTATTCAATTTGGGTAGCTCATGGCCCTAGGTTGATGCTGGCTTGCGTTATGGTTGGTGACGTGCCGAAGGCGTTGAAGAACGAGTTGGACCATACTTTACAAACGATTCAAGATGAGTTTGTAGAATCGCTTTCAGCCTTAGGCCAACAAAATCGCGTAGAAGGTATTGCTAAGGTCATGAAGACACTAATGATAGTCGAAAATCCGACGATCTTAGCTAGAAAGACATAGGGCGGTAGCGTGACTGATACACGGAACTGGCTAAGAAACTAAATGGTTGGGTTGGATTGGGGTTGGATTGAGGTTGGATTGGGGTTGAATTGGGGTTGGATTGGGGTTGGATTGGGGTTGGATTGAGGTTGGATTGGGGTTGAATTGGGGTTGGATTGGGGT
>JAESTB010000491.1 GCA_016763815.1 Arenicella sp. | reverse complement strand
GCGGTTGTCTGGTACATCTTACCGATTGTTCAAGCAACTGAGTGACGAAGTGATACTTGGTCAGAGTGCTAGCCAAGCGTTTGTGCGCGATAAGCGTGCTTTGATTAGTAAATCTCTCAACACCATTAAACAACTAGAGCTCGAGCAAAGAGACGCGTTAGGTATTAAATTTACTAAGGGTAGTTTTGAAGATACCGATGATCTCGAGGTCTTAATTGATGAAATTATCCAAGAGTTTCAGATTGTTGTGATGACCTTTAATGATACTCCACTGAACCAACAAGAGCGGCTGCGTAGCCTGCTAGAAGTAACCATTGACGGTAAATTTAGACAGTTGATTAATTCTGCCATAAACCGTCAGAGCAGTGTGGTAGCGTCGATCAATTCACGGATTAATACACTGAATTCGACAGTGATTTGGTTTACCGTAGGTTTGGGCGTACTTTCTTTATTAACCATCGACTATGTCTGTTATTGGTGGTTTAATCAGCTTTATCAGCCGATTATTTTAATTCGTAGCGCGACCAACGCTATTGCGTCTGGGGAGTACGAAAAACCGATCCCCGAGACCTTAGATGGTGAGTTCGAAGAACTATCTTCTTCCATTAATCAGCTCGCTGAACGCTTAAAAGAGCACGAGTCGAAAGAAAATAAGTCTAGAAAACAGCTTGAACTTGCGGTTGACCAACGCACCGCCGAATTGACCAGAGCAAATTTAGAACTAACAAAGATTGATGCCCGACGACGCCAATTTATTAGTGATATATCACATGAGCTACGTACGCCATTGACAATTATTCGCGGCGAGGCTCAGATTACTTTGCGAATGCAGGAAGCAAGTCAGGAAGACTATATTGAGACCTTATCTTCGATCTTGGAGCAGTCTATAAACTTAAGTAACCTGGTGGACGATTTGTTATTTCTAACTCGCGCAGAAATGCACCAGTTGGATCTTGACGTGGCCCCTGTAAATTTGTTTGAGCTAATAGAAACCGAAGTTAGCCGCTGGCAACGACACTGTCCCGATCGTGTTTTCTCGTTTAACTCCTGTGAGCAGGCAGAGAACATAGAAGTGTTAATAGACAAACCTCGTATTCAACAAGTGCTGTCTATTTTAATCGACAACTCTTCGAAATATTCGAAAATTAGTGGTCCAATTAATATTGGTCTCACCAATCAAACGGAACATATCGATATTACTGTTAATGACTGCGGTGATGGAATCTCAGCCGCCGAGGTGGAAAATATTTTTGAGCGATTTGTACGCTTCAGCCGAAATGATGAGGGTCTAGGTTTAGGGCTACCAATAGCCAAAGCGATTATTGAGGCGCATGGAGGGAAAATAACGGTCGAATCTGTTCAAGGGGATGGCTCTACCTTTTCAATAAAATTACCAACATCGAGTGACCTATGAATATCCTTATTGCCGACGACGAAAAACCATTTTTAAAATTTTTGGATCGAGGACTTCGAGCTGAAGGCTACGAATGTGCAATGGTTTATGAACTGCACGAAATCTTACCGTACATAAAGAAGCATTCACCGCAAATCATGGTGCTTGATCGCATGTTTGGGGCTGAGGATAGCTTAACATTTGTCGAGTTGATCAAAGAGCTGCCTTCGCCGCCAATGATTCTAATGTTAAGCGCGCTTGATGAAGTCAGTGAGCGTATAAGAGGCTTACAGAAAGGTGCCGATGACTACCTGTGTAAGCCGTTCGATTTTGATGAGTTGTTAGCACGTATCACGGCCCTAAGAAGGCAATTGGGGACGCGCGACCAAACACTGAAAAATTCATTGTCGTATGGTGGGCTGGAATTGGTTCTTGAAGAGAGAATAGTGCGCTTAAATGGCGAAGAACTTATTTTAACAAAAATTGAATATGAGTTGTTGCTATACCTAGCCCGAAATCCAAAGAAGGTGTTGTCTCGCGAACGTATTTTGAGCCGTGTTTGGCAAACCGACCGTGACCCGCAGACTAATATAGTCGATGTTTATATTAGTCGTCTAAGACGCAAATTAGATAGCGACCCAACGGTAACTATCCAAACATTACGTGGTGCCGGCTATCGTCTTAGTTTATCTCACCAAGACAGCTAATTCTTTGTCTGTAGTAATTTAAGGTTTTGAATTAAGTTGCGTTGGCTATTATGCTGATACTGAGACCATTGAAGCACCGACATTGATTGCTTAGTGTTAGTGCATTTTTAGCTGATTAAATGGTTGCTTTCTACTAATAGCGTGTGCCATTTCGCCTTAGTCATGCGGTGATTATACTAGGTTAATTTCGACTATTTAATAGCGATAACCAAGAGAGATCATTGTGACTGTGGGATCGATTTCGATAGAGCTAACAAAACCTCCGGTGCCATTTAAGTCGAAAGTAGCATCCGTATCAATATCTATCCATCGAATACTTCCGTTCAGAAACCACTTATCATTAAGCATGTAGTCGGCGCCTATTTGAGCTGACAAGCCGAATGAATCATCGAGTGAAAAATTAGACAATCCTATGGCTTCATTACTAGCAGAAAACTCTTCGTCGAAGATGAACGTGTAGTTAAGACCAATACCAACATAAGGCTGAAAAGCATTGGCTGGATCATTGAAGTAATAGTTAAGTGTTACGGTCGGCGGTAGGTGACTAACTTCTCCAAGTTTATTTCCAGTTGAAAGTGGATCGTTCACTCCAAAATTAACATCATGAGTAAATGGGGTGGCTGCTAGAACTTCAATATTCAGCTTATCTGTAAGAAAGTAAGCGAAGTTTAACCCTATTTGTGTGTCGTCTTCGACGGTTACGCCTAAACCGAGATCGGTGATACCAACAAAAATATTCGATGAAGAATCGTTCGGGTTTATATTTGCGGCCCCAATCCGAGCGATTATATCACCCTTGTTGAATGCTACTGCAGGTTGTGCTGCACAAACCGATGCTAAAATGGCGAATGCAGAAGTTAACTTTTTCATAATTTTTCTCGTAGGGATTAACAAAGACTTCGATCATCATAGGAGAAGTATCTGAATAAGACCTGACGCTAAGATTAAAATTAGATTAACGCAATAATTGAAACTGCTGATCAGGCAACCCAGGCCTTTTAGTAAAAACAAGTGGGTAAAAAAACCACTTAGGCTGACAGCTGTATTATTGTTTTAGAATTGAGAATTGAGAATTGAGAATGGCTATGCAGTGGACGTTGGGGCTCAATTTTTACTTATGCTGTTGGGATTAAAGGTCGAGGATTGAATTTTTATTGATTAGCGCTGGAACTCTCAGGCATTAATCAATAGATAGATTTTGCATAAGCCGCGCGGCTCGAATGCCTAAGAACGCAGTAACGTCAGAGTGTGAATCATATTGATCTTTCGCCCGGCTATGACATCAGCACAGTTGTCCTCTGTCAGGGTAATGAATTCAGGGAGGTAACCATCGTG
>JAESTB010000490.1 GCA_016763815.1 Arenicella sp. | reverse complement strand
TGATAACCTTGTCGTGTGCCGCCTGATGACCATCTACCTCAGGAAAGGCTCGGAAGTCTTGCTGTAAAGCCCCTCTCCAATCCGCCGGCATGGCGTTGATTAGGTCTTGGGCATCGGCGGTAAAGTTAACACCGGCACCCAAATCGTCTTTGTCGGTCGCCATCAATAGGCGCCCGGCATAACCTTCGCGAGCTCGATAGGCTTTAATTTTATTTACTACATAACCGACTTCAATCTTAGTGCGCGCACCAATTCGACCAATCGCGACATCCGGCACACCATCGTCATTGACGTCGCCATAAGACGCGTCTGAGGCGGTTTGCGATATTCTTAAACCGCCGATAACCGTTTCGACATACTTTGTTGGTATTAAGCTTTTCGAGTCGAACCTAAAATTCTTATAGTCGTAGGTGTCGTTACCAACCAATACCACGTAGCGAGTATTCATATTGGCAACGGCGTGCTTAATGTAGGCATCTATCCCTTGAGAGCCAAAATTATAGTTACCATACTGAGCGTACACTTGGTTTACATCGACAACTTTTACTAAGTAATCTTCTGAACGAATAGTCACCAACTCATCCAACTGCTCGCCGATCAAACTCGGGTGGGCGATGATTAAATATTCAGCACGCCCCCGTGAGATGTCCACTTTTGCCTCGATCGCTTGGACCCACGGTTTCTTAAAGCCTCTATCACTATCCGTTTCCTCTTCACTAACAACGACGTAGTGACCCGCTTGGCCACTAGTGCTAAAAGTGATGCCACCGGCGCTTTGTCGGGCACCCGAAATTCGGCGAATGTCTCCGTTCGCATCTTTACGATAAATACTGGCTTTGCCAACGTTGCTAATCAAGGCTTGATCAGCGTCAAACCAACCCTCTAGATAGCCACCGGTCATCTCGGTGGTACGCGGGTACGTGACTCGAAGCTCATTTAGGGCGATTCGATCAAATGGCACATCAACCAAAGGTCGATAGTTGAATTTAAAGGTGTTGAGTCCGTCTTGAACCGCAACCTCGGCCGAGACAAACTGATCTACCGAGTTACCGTCAAACTGCTGATCACCGATCAACACACCATTGACCAATACTTCATAGTGATGATCATTGCCGTCGATCTTTAGATCAACAAAGCCCATCATTTGAGCGTCAATTTTGGCGCTCGTATTGCCACCAACAATATTCTCTAAGCTGAATGTATACGTCGGTGTTGGGCGCACACTTACGGTAAAACCAAAGTGCCAAGGGTCATTTGCGATCGGTGAGGTAAATGAGTAAGTATTATTTTTATGTTCAACATGAGTATGTTGATATTGCTGCGACACCGGCGCAGTCTGATCTACTTTGTTTCGCTGAGTGCGAATAAGTTTACGCTGGCCCTCGCGGATTTGCTGGTTACTGAGCGAGTGAAGAGTAAATATTTGTTCCTCACTATACTGGCTATCGCTGCCTTGGGCATAAAACTCGATATAACCACCAGGGCCGAAACGGCTACTTAGACCGACGCTACGACTCTGCCCTTTTGCTAATACCGCTACCGGTTGGCCATCAACACTCAAGCCAATACGCCGTGTTTTAACACCGCTTAAGTCGGCGCCTTGACTTACCAGCGCCTCATAGCTAATGCGGTGCATTCCGGCTTCTTTAGCAACCAGATTTAACAGCTCGGTAGCCGAGGCTGAACTACCAAAACCAACAACTGTCGCCAGCAAGGCAAATTTAAAACTCAGTCTTAAGCTTAACTTTTTCATAACTATTCTCCGTCCTGCTCGTCAACTTCGTTGAGAAAATCGTCGAACTCTTGGTCGAACGCCTCATCTTCATTGATACGTTGATTCAGCTTATTATCAACCAATTCTTTAATCTGATTTAGGCTTTGCACAGACTTAGCCTCTACCAAGCTCCAATCAAAAACATCTTTGTCACCAAGGTTGGCGCCATACTCTTGGCCTACTTCAAACGGACCGCGAGCGATAACTTCCTCGGTATTTGAGACGTCTACCAGAGCAAACCATTTAGCATCAGTGGTCGCTTCGAAAGCATATTGTTTGGTCTCAACTTCCGAGCTTACGTCGACATTACCGACTAAGAGCTCTTCATTTAATAAGCTCCAACCACCCTCTATTCGAGCAAACACTTGGAAGCCAGCATGACCCACTTCGTTTGAAGTTTCCCAGACAAAACTCACGGTGGCGCCTGAGCGCGTTGCGCTGAAGAAATTCATCGTAACAGGTGTAGTGGCAAAGCCACGTTGATAACCAAAATCAATGCCCGATTGCGTTACCGAGTTTGTGTCAGCGCTGGCGGAATCCAAATCGATCGGCGTCAGCGCGGTGTTATCGCACAGCGACGCTGTGGCTGAATCGCAAACTAAATCGGTTGGGTTAGATGCCACTAAAGCTAAATCAGGATCACCGGTTTGACCATAGCCATCGATGCCCGTGCCGGTTGGACGAACGCGTACTTGATAGCGCCCATCTGGCAGGCCATCGAAACTGTAGCTGCCACCCACGCCAGTAATCGTACTTTGAATGACACTAAAAGTGCCGTCTGCTGCCTCGATTAGTAGATCAACAGGGATGTTCAACGTTGCAGCAACATCCGCCGCAGTCGCACCCACACTAGTCGAATCAGGGTTGCCACCAGCGACGCCGTCTAAATCACCCACACCAATGGTGGTATTACCAGGATCTGGCTCAACTAAATCCTCAGCTTCTACGAAGACGAGACCACTTAGCATGTTGTTTCCAGAAACGCCGAAGTCCGCGGTAAAATTAGGTGCCGTGACACCCAGCGTTAGCGCATAGCTCCAGTTTTTAGCGAAGTTATCACCAACATTCCCGGTTACCAGGGTGCCGTCTGCGGCCTCATCAAAACCATTAGCATCGGCTACCACCACTATGTAGTTGCCGGCGGGCAAACTAGTGCAGATATATTCGCCGTCGGCGTCAGTGACAACGGTACGAATCAAGTTGTCAAAACCTGGCTCTGGCACCACGGCATTTGAAGCAATACTCGGGTCGTTTGGAGTTTCACTTTGGTCTACATCGGCCCAGCACTGAACGACTACACCTTCAATACCAGACTCGTCGTCATCGACAATACCATCACGATTGGCATCAAAGAAGAAACGATTACCGATAGAAAAGAACGCAGTGCTCGAGATAAAGCCAGCATCCTGTTCAATTACATTACGAACGCCGACGATCGGATTGGTACTTGTGCCTGCGACATCGCGCAAATTAATAAGCGCTGGCAACGTCTCCAGCGGGTTCAGATCACGGGTAACATTAATGTTGTCGGTAATCACAACTTGATAGTTAACCCCAGTTACGGCATCGCCCACGGGCAATCCGAGGAACTGATATTGCCCGTTCGCGTCAGTGCGATTAGTCGCTATAACGTTACCGGCCTGATCCAGTAGATTTACCGTAACATTCCTTAACTCGGTATCAACACTCGGGCTAACTGTGTCAAGATCGCCGTCTTGATCAGCGTCGGTGTAAATAGTACCGCGAATGCTTCCAAGGTTAGTAATACCTGGGTCGAAACCAAAGTTCAGATCAGCAATATTATTATCGTCGTCTGATAACAGTCGTACCGGATTATAGACATTATCGCCGATTGGAAAGTTGGTCGGCTGAATTTCATTTAAATCAGCACCTGCGGCAGAGTCAATACCGTTAGTAGTGACACCCAACACAGTTGAATCGGTGCCTTGATAGGTAATATATAAATCATCGACCAAGTCGGTGACAATATTGGTAATGATCCAGCTACCGTCCGGATTCGTGGTAGTAGTCAGCACCGGCGGTGAACCCGTACCATTACTTGCGCGAAAGACTTTAATCGTCACGCCCGAAATTGGCGCTTCGTTAGCATCGAAATCGCCATTAGCGTTAACATCAACCCAAACGAAGCCAGACAAGATACCCGCGTTGTTACCGCCGCCGATTGGCGCAGGACGATAGCCATGATCTACATCCTTTACGTTTTCGCCTTCTGAAACACTAACCACCGCAGGGTCTACAGTTTTGTTCAGGCCAGCAGGAATATCACCTTCTTCACTATCGACCACATATTGTGCTGGTGGTAGGTTTTTAAAGATGTACTCGCCGTTAGCATCGGTGGTCGTGGTAGCCACAAAACTCGGTTCGCCAGGGCCGCATATGGCGCCGACAATCGGAGCAAGACACAGATGAACATCGACATTACTAAGGTTAAACTCTGGATCTTGAGCTGTGCCATTATCATTTTCATCGATGAATACTTCACCGGCAATCGAGCCGGTAGCTTCTTCTCGAATGTAACCAAAGTCAACATTAATTTCGTTGGCGTTGTTAATCGTTCGGTCCAGAATATCTGAGCCGCTAGTGATATCAAAACCCGCCAGTCGAACAGCCGAGTCAGTTACCGCAACACTGTAGTCACCATTAGGCAAGCCTGAGAAGATGTAGTCACCTAATGCATCAGTAGTGGTGCTCGCAACCACAGCGTCACTAGTGGCGCCAATAAAGGCCGGTGTAATTGTCACCTCAGCAAAGTGTAAAAAGTTAGTGACATTGTCAGCACCCGATTTCTGCAACCTAATATATCGGCCGGCAACTCCGCCAACCAAAATTTCAGCGTCATTTAAGTCACTCGCCAATATTTGATAGGTGAAATCTGCATTCGCTTGTGCACCAGCAAAGTCAGCTGGGTCAGAAGGAAAAGGGGTGTCCGAGATGAATACACGGACATTCTCTAAGCGAACTTCACTACCGTCATCTCTATTGCATATTTTAAGCTGAGATATATTCGTCACACTACCGAGATCCACCTCCCAATAATCTGTATCAATGACCCCGGCTGTATGAATGATTGAGGTGCCAGCACTGGTACCGGCAGGGTTACCGTCAATTGCGAGATCTGGAGTTTGGCCCGGGACAAAGGCTGCGCTAGATTGATTAGCAGTACCAGCTGGCGCCAGGTTAATCGTACCGTCCACGACGTTGTACTGTCCGCCAGAACCGTTGTCACTCTCATTGATGACGCCATTGCCGTCAATGTCAAACATGCCACCGATAATGGCAATGCCATTTACCAGACCATCATCGGCTACCGTAATACGACCATCGTCGTTAATATCCAACAGGCCGTTAATCACGTCGTAACCTCGAACGTCGTTTCGATCAATCAGGTCTAGGGTCACGCCTTCAATACCGGGGTCGCCGGCATCTTCAACGCCGTTTTTATTGGGGTCAATAAACACCGTGCCCTGCATAGTGAAGGTGCCAGCGACATTGGTGTAACCAAAGTCATTACCAACCGAGCTTTGGCCTAAGATCAGAGTGATGTCGGTTTGATCATTAACGGTAACATCGGGGTCTTCAGTTTGGGTGCCGCCCGGAGGGGTGACAATTACACGATAGTCGCCAGCCAAGTTAACGTTGAACTCATACGAGCCATCAGGTGAGGTTAACACCGACTCTACGGCGACATAGACACCGTTGTTAAGCTCGTCTAGGAATAGCGTTACTGTGGTGCCTGAAAAACCAGCTTCACCAGAGTCTTGGTTACTATTGTTATTAACATCATTGTAAACCGTACCGGCAATTAAGCCCGGTTGGTTGTAGCCAAAACTGTCTTGGCTATCAATTGCGCCGCCAGCAACAGCAACGGTGTCAGATAAGCTTGCTGCCGCTTCACCCGTGGTGCCTACGTAATTATTCAACTGATTATTAATATCAGTAACAGCAATAACGTAAGAGCCATCGACTAGGCCAGTGAAACTAACGCTACCGTTTGCATCCGAAGTGGTGGTCGCCACTACATCGGGTTGACCATCACTATCAGCATCGTCAGCGATGCCGTCATTGTTGGCATCGTTGTATAAAGTAACCGTGACGTTAGCGATTGGCTGTTCATCAACATCACGAAGGCCATCGCGGTCACTGTCGACCCAAAAGCTATCGATAATAGTGTTGCTATTAGGGCGTTGAAAGCCAAAATCTATATCCGTTATTACTGAACTGGTAGCCGTTAAATCAACAGGATTACCGACAAAACCTCCCTCACTTTGTGGCCCAACCGTCGGGGTTGTTCCTACTAAGTTAGGGTCGTTAGTCGGGATAGACACCGTATAATCTCGAGCAAATGGAACATTGGTAAATAGATAGTCACCGTTTGCATTAGTGGTGGTGGTAGCAATCGTTGCACCAGCGGCGTTAAGTAAATTGAGGCTTACCCCTTCAATACCAGCTTCGCCTGGGTCTTGAATGCCATCTTGGTCAGCATCAAACCACACTCGGTCGCCAATGGCTCCGGTGTTGTTGTTTGGAATATAACCGAAGTCGACATCGCTAACGACAGTGCCAGGGGGCACGTTGATGGATCGAGGGTCGACGCCTTTTGGTCCGGCGGTGTTTTGTAAACCGGCGGGTACCGTCGGGTCGACGATATTAACAGTATAGTTACCCGGAATCACATTCGGAAACGCGTACTGACCATTAGCATCGCTGACAGTGGTGGCAATGACGACACCATCACGCACTAATTGTACCTGCACTTGGGTGATGCCGGTTTCTTCAATATCAAGAATGCCATCAAGATCTTCATCAAGCCATACCGTGCCAGCAATTGAGCTGCGAACAACGTAACCAAAATCTTGGTCTACGTTACTAATGCCCGAGGGTAAGGTTAACTGCGCTACGTTTGGTGTTAAGCCATCAGGGTCTGCGGTATTGGTCGCGCCAGCCGGTGGATTAAGAACGGTAACCGTATAGTCTTCGGTGCCGTTAGTGCCAGGCAAGCCAGCGTCGGCAGCATCAACGGTGACGCCATCGCCTTCAAAACCATCACCAAAGAGGTAATCACCGTCGGCATCAGTGATTTCAATGCGACAGGTTGCTGGTGTGCCATCATTGTTATCTAAATCACCACACAACTGAACTCTAATACCGGCAATTCCAGATTCACTAGCATCAAACACACCATTGCCATTGGCATCGGTAAATATTTTGTCGCCAATTTGGCCTAGAGGTAGTGCACTCTGAAAACCAAAATCTTGTAGGTTATTGGTTTCTCCAGCCGCCAGAATCACCACTGAGGTAGTCTCGCAGGTCACACATTGTATGCCCGGCTCGCCAGGGTCTACGGTTTGATTGACGCCACTGGGCGGCGTCACATCAATGGTGTAAGTGCCTGGCTGAAGCGAACCAAAAGAATAGTTACCATTGGCATCGGTAAGCGTGGTTATTGCACCACCGTTGCCATTACCAACATCAATGCCAGCTGGAGGGGTTAGCGTTACCAAAACATTTGGCGCGCCCGTGTCTATCGCCGGATCATAAATGCCGGTTGTGCCACCACTTGAACTATCAAAGAAAATCAAGTCGCCAATTGAACCCGCTGGCATGTAGCCATCAATGCCCGCATCTACTGTGCCACCTGGAGTGGCCAGCGTAACAGTCGTCGGATCGGTGCCTTCAGTCTGTAAGTGATTCAACGGAAACTGAGGATCGGTTTCATCGACATTAGTGGTCACATCACCAACAGGCACTAGAGCGGAATAATCGCCGTTTGAATCTGAGGTAACTATCTGAATATCGCCGTTTGAGTCTGTGATCACGACGTCTACGCCAACAAGGTCAGGCTCACCGGGTTGTTGAGTGCCATCGCCATTGGTATCAATGTACAAATGACCGATCACGGTTCCCGGCTGGAAATAACCAAAATCTTGATCTAAGTTACCACCGGCGGTGCTTAGTGTTAGCTGGCTAAAATTAGGTAAGCCATTATCAGGGTCTTGACTGTTCGTTTGGCCAGCCGGTGGATTGGTTACGGTGATGGTATAAACTTCACTGCCATCGGTCGCCGGGATCGCGGCATCACCGGCACTCGCTGTGGTTCCATCGGCTAAGAAAAGGTCACCGAACAAATAGTCACCATCAGCGTCGGTGGTTTCAGTTCGACAAGTATTCGCCGTGCCATTGTTATCATCTAGGTCACCACAAATCTCGACGATAATACCGGCAAGACCTGGTTCGCCAGCATCTTGCGTGCCATTACCATTCAAGTCCGAATAAATTTTATCGCCAATGAAACCTTGGGGAACATTATTGTTGTAACCAAAATCTTGCTCATTATTGGTCACGCCACCCGCTACCGTCACCGATGACATACTGTCAGCGCCGCCATCAGGGTCTTCGGTTTGGATGGTACCACTTGGTTGGGCTACAGTGACCACATAAGTGCCGTCCAGCAAGCCTGGAAAACTATAGTTGCCGTTAACATCGGTGAACTGACTAATGGCTACACCGAGCCCAGCACCTAGATCAATCGTTGGTGGGGGTGTCAGAGTAACTAAAACGTTAGGAATGCCAGGGTCGCCGGCGCCTTGAGTGCCAGACGCGCCATCTTCCTCAGAATAAACCGTATCGCCAATGACATTGCCTTGAAAATAACCGTCATCACCGGCATCAACCGTGGCACCAGCCACCGCAGTGACGATGCTCGGATCTACACCATCGCTCTGAATAAAGGAGGCTGGAAACGGTCCATCGGCAAAACCAGCAATGATTACTAAGGGGTCGTTTGTGTCAATGTTAACTTGTGTCGAGCCAGGTGGCACCGGAGCTGAGTAATCACCATTTGCATCGGTGGTAACAATCGACAAATTACCATTTGCATCAGTGACTTCAATATTTAAGCCTTCAATATTAGGCTCGCCAGGTTCTTGCACACCATTACCATTGCTATCAATGTAAACATGGCCAATAACGGTAGCTGGGGTGAAATAACCAAAATCTTGTTCGAGATTACCGCCGTTAACATTTAGCGTAAAGGTATTAACATGATCACTGTTACCGCCCGGATCATCAGTATTTTCAAGACCAGCAGGAGGGTTAAGCACGGTTACTTCATAAAAACCCGCGAAACGATTTTCAAAAAGATACCCGCCGCTGCCATCGGTGGTTTGGATCTGACAATCGGGCAGCGCAATAATTTCTAAATTATCTATAAAAACACGCTCATTGCCACCGAAAAAATTCTGCGCGTTAACTTGTAGTCGCACACGAACGTTGGTAGAAAATTGAGCATCAAAGTTAATCGAACGACTACCTGATTGGCCATCTAAGACGCTTCCATCAAGGGTCTCAATAGTGGTAAATGCACCACCATTAAGTGAGACTTGGATAAATAACAGGTCACCTGCTTCATAGGCGTCGTCGGTGAACCTGAAGTCGAAGTTCAGAAGGCTGTCGCCGGCGCCCAACATGTTAACTTCTCGAGTGAGTCTAGGACCGACAGTAGCCGACTGATTGTTGCCACGAATAGCAAGTTCGCCGCCAGTAATTAGAAAGCCGTTTGTACCTCCACTTGCGGTCGCCGGGGAGCCGTCATCGTTAAATTCGACCCAGTCTGTCGCCCATTGAGTAGGGTTGTTGCTGTATAAAACAGCCGATAATTGGTCGCCAGCAATAGGCGTATTGCTAGCTAAACATAACTCAACATCAATACCAGAAATCCCTACTTCGCCTGGCTCTTGCATTCCGTTACCGTTGGCATCTAAGTAGATAAAATCACCTACTCGACCCTGCGGTACATTATTTTGATAACCGAAATCTTGATCCAATCGGCCAGACGCATTTTCTATCGCTGGCGCTGACTGGTTATCTAAAACGACTGGATCACCATTACTAGCATCTGGGTCAAATGTTTGCACAAAGCCGCTAGGCGCGATCACTTCAAGGTTATAGTCGCCATCAACTAAACCGGTAAATAGGTAAGCGCCGTTGAAATCGGTAGCGGTAATAATCGCTTGACCAGGGCCATTGCCAAGATTCACGCCTGGCTGTGGGGTTAGAATAACCGTGACGTTCTGAATACCTGGCTCGCCAGGATCTCTGACACCATTGTTATTAACATCTTCAAAAACCGTATCACCCAAAAAGGCCACGTTGGCGCTTACTGAACGAACCGTTGTACCGGTATCAAGCGCCGGCAAACCTGGGCTCGCAAGACTCGGGTCTTGCCCCCAAGCGGCGGCCAGAATGGCATCGCTACCGTCACAGATAAAGGCAAGCATACCGCTTTGATCAGCATCTATATGACCGGGAACGGCATTAGGCGTATCCCGACCGCCATCAAACAAGCGTGCGCTGTCTAAGCGATCTAGAGTAAAAGTATAATCATAGGTCCTACCGGTAAACGGGTCAGTATTCGCGCCTCCATCGCCGCTCACATCAACGCATATTTCAAACTGTGTATCGGTAATATCAACAACGTTGTCGCCAATGATCCAGACCGGTGCGGCATTTTCGCCGTTATTGGCATAATCTAAATCGCTTGACGGGTCATCACCTTGAGCAAAGCCCACCTGGATAACATTACCCATTAATCGTTGAGCCGTAGACGCGTGACCCCAATCATGTGTTGATGCGCTCTCATCTACCACTGTAAATGCGCCAAAAGTGGCATTTGAGCCTGTAAAAAAACGTGCGCCAGAATCATCGGGGATAAATTGAGTTACCGAGCTAAATGCCGGCACAACGATCGGGGCCTGAAGGCCAGCCGTTGTTTCGAAATTGATTGTCAATTGAGCCGGCGACGGATTATACAAAATAATGGCTGAATCATCGCCGGCTGGCGTCGATACGGGCTCATAGTAATTACTGCCGAGCAAAGCATCAGGAAATAAGGTAAACCAGCGTGACGCGAAAGTACTGCATTCTTGGCCAGTAATGATATTAGACTGAACAATATCTGAGCTAAAAATGCGTGCGCCCTGATTCAAGCCGCCAGTGGTCTGCCCGCCGGAATTGTTTCGGCCGAGAATTTCGATCGTTTCACCGCGATTTATGATCTGCGAATTAACATCATCAGGGTCGACGAAATCACCATCAGCATTCGCATCAATTGATACGATAGTGCCATCGTTGGCAGCCATAACCGTGATACCGGTCCACTCGAACTCGACTCTTGGATTAGGACCGACGGCGTTATCTTCACCGGCCGGCAAGGTAAAACTATTGCCCCACTGAGATAAAGGGAACAACTCAAAAGCGCCAGCAAACAATGTGCCTGGCCCAAAGATATCACCACTGCCGCCGACTACTGTGCGCACGCCGGACCACTGTGAACGGGTTAAGTTGATTGTTTCTGTGGCAAATACTCTATCACCGCCATCTAGACCATCTCGAGTACGAACGCCGGCGGCACCACCAGCATTAGTGGCACTGAATGCCGCTCCATCGACTCCAACATCGGCCAATTGTGTGGCTGTTTCGATTCTCTCTTCAAATACAATAACCTGGCCCTGAATCAACACATCGCCAGCATTAGTGGTCACGCCAGGTGCGGCGCCGTTAGAAATATCACCATCACCGTAAATTCGCGTTGAATTGTTAGTTGGCAGAACCGATCCATCGGCAATTGCGGCGATGTTTGCCTCGTATTCAAATGTCGCTCCGCCGCCATCGGCCTCCCAATGGTCGATCACAATAACGGTGTTATCGACACGCACAACAAAATCGGTCACCGTGAACATTTGATCAACGGGACCGGTAGTGCCGAGGTTACCGTTACAAGACGCGTTGGAACTAATGCCGTTTAGAAAGTTCAGCGTGTGATCTTCCGGCAATGGAATGAAAAACTCTTCAGCAGCAAAGCTTGAGTGCGAGAACACACTAAGCATGCCCAGCACTAGAGATTTTCGGGCCAAGGCCTTAACCCGACTGTTATGTGTTATGTCTTTAGCAACTATTGCTAAAGCTTTCCCAGCAACTTTCTTGGCAACTAAGCCAACATTTCTGTTCATCATTAGAACTCAACCCATCGCTATTTGCGACATTAAACTCGAGCGCTACTGTGAACCAGTAATCACTCGTTAGACTGCAATTAATCCACTCTCCAACTGCGAGAGGTTCATATGCTGACGCTCGATTCAAAATCAAACAGCGCCGAACTATCTGTACTAAATTTTTCAGGGTCTAGTTACTTCGCTAAAATCAGACCCAACTCGTCACTACTCACAGAACATGCCAGCTATGACTAGGGATATATAAAGGAATTACTTGTCATTGACTTTCAACCCAACGACCAAATGCAAACTACCCCTGCGAGCAATAAAACCGGACAAATGTAAGACGCCGGCCTTGTAACAACAACTATTAGCAATAATAACAAGCCATAACCCCTAAATTCAAATCGCCAGTCAGCGATTTAACAGCTTTCTACAATTGATGCCCCCCACAAACACTGATTTGCAAGGCATTTGTCAACCACATCACCGCAGATAGCAAAAATTACTTGAGGGCATTCTACCTAGCCTCGATAAAAAATAGCAGTGCTTTTAGCTAAGTTACTGCAATTCACTCCGTTAAATACTTGACATCATACGTATTAAGCGCTTATGTCCATCATCTTCACAGACAGAGTGTAAGCGCCTAAAATAGTTACTAGACAGAAGTATTATGAATGCGAGTAGTTGAATATTGTATTGGACTAAGGTCTGTTTATTCAAATGTCTTATTTATTGCGACCAATACAATTCAAATCTGCAAATGATTCCTCGAGCCGAGTAACGAAGTACTCTTCAGCTTGTCGAAGCACCTTACGCGGGTCGTAATACTTCTTGTTCGGCAAGTCATCGCCATCGGGATTACCAATTTGAGTTTCGACGTAGTCCTTGTACTGCTTATAATAATCTCGAATTCCTGCGCTAAACGCCCACTGCATATCCGTATCCAGATTCATTTTTATAACGCCGTAATCAATCGACTTGCGAATATCATCTTGCGATGAACCTGAGCCACCATGAAAAACAAAACTCACGGGTTTGGTGCCAGTTTGATCAATCTGATCAGCAACGTAATTTTGAGAATTCTTCAAAATCTCAACCGACAGTTTCACATTGCCTGGCTTGTATACCCCGTGAGCATTGCCAAACGCCGCGGCGACAGTGAAATTAGGGTCGATTTCCGACAAACGTTGGTACGCATAAAAGACTTCGGACGGGTGCGTGTAGAGTTTACTTACGTCAACATCGCTGTTGTCTACACCATCTTCTTCACCGCCGGTAATACCTAGCTCGATTTCCAGACCAATTTCTATTTTACTCATACGCTTTAGATACTTAGCGCAGATATCGATATTTTCTTCGATCGGCTCTTCGGATAAATCAAGCATGTGAGAACTAAACAGCGGCTTGCCGTAACGCTGATAATAATCTTCTTGATAGTCAAGCAGGCGATCTATCCATTCAATGTTTTTTAAAGAACAATGATCGGTGTGTAAAATCACCGGTACAGCATACATTTCGGCCACTTGATGAACATGCAGTGCCGCTGAAATACAACCGGCAACCGATGCTTCAAAGTTATCATTAGGCAGGGCTTTACCGGCAAAAAACTGACCACCTCCGAACGATAGCTGGACAATGACCGGCGACTCAACCTTAGCCGCGGTCTCCATAATAGCGTTGACTGTTGACGTGCCGACGGCATTCACCCCAGGCATGGCATAACCATTGGCCTTGGCGTCTTCATAAATTGCGATTAACTCTTGGCCGTATACAACGCCAGCGCGAAATTTGCTCATGGTCTCTCCTCCACTTGCCGATTAACGTGAACCATACCTAAAAATGCTCAAGTCAGCATTTCCCCCCAACCAGATAGGGATGTGTGTGGTGATTTTCGATCACGCCATTGTAAACAAAAGTCTTTTCTCTTGTCGCCTCTATCTTCTGTTATAGGCGTGCTAAATTAGCGATTGCCAAGATTGGTGGACAAAAGATCGAAAAAATATGGCAAAACAGAGATGATCAGCTCACACCACTGGCAATCAGCCTAAGTCATTGGCTTTCTATCTAAGTTATTAGCGTTCAAAATCGACGCACTAGTCACAGACGTATAAATCACCTTTAGCGACGTTGGCGATGATTTTAATATCAGCCACCGCAACATCAAGCCTACCTGTAGATCGCATAGAGAAGGCTTCGGTAACGGCATCAAACTGCGCATTATTCTCAGAAAAGCATTCGAGGCTAATCTTATAGTCGACATATTTTCCTAGCTTAGCTTTCTTCAAGGTGTCAGTAAACGCAAATGAAGAACGGCAATCATCGCCACACAACATAGATAAAGAAACATCGCCCTTCGGCGCCACGTCAACTTTCATAGAAAACGACAAGGCTGAGCTTTGGCCAAGATACTGACTCATGTCGAGAGAGTGCTTAGCCACCAGCGACACGGTTGCCGGACGCGAACCACTCCATACTAGGCGACGCGCATCTTCTTGAGCCACCTTATCAACCGATAGAAAAAGTAGATTTTCGTCAGCCGCACTAACCTCGCGATTACCATTAACAATTACCGCGTCAGCACCTTCATCCGCCAGCTTAAATTGGTAATCGCTCATTTCTCGCGAGACGAACATCCAAGATTCTTCTAATCCATCTGTCACCAAGCGCTCAGTACTTTCATCTAAGTTATTAGCCATATTTTGAGGCTTAGCATAGGTTAAACCGTAACCATAGGGGAATAACGGATCGTAATCTTTATCGCCGATATTGATCACAGCTTGAGTAATATTTTTGGGCCAGCTAAACGACAACTTACCTTGAAAGTCATGCTGAATCTCACCTTTTTTGTTGCGCATCATCACTTGCGCCACGCCATTACCTTCAGAACCAGGCAGCCATGCCACCACGAACGCATCTGAGGCATTTAACTCTCGATTAGTAAACAACGGTCGTCCGGTAATAAATACCGATACAACCGCAATGCCTTGCTGCTTTAAGCTACGCAATAATTCAAGGTCTTTGACCTTACGGCCATATTGGTATTCAATACTGGTAATGTCGCCATGCCATTCGGCGTATGGCTCTTCGCCATACACCACAATCGCAACATCGGGCTTACCAGAGGCAAAATCACTCGCCTGATAACGACCATCCTCACTCAATACAGCCTTGCCGCCAGCCTGTTCGACTGACATTTTAATGCCATCCCAATTGCTGGTAGCGCCTGGGAAATCTTCATTGCTATTGCCAGTGCCCTGCCATGAAAGGGTCCAACCACCGGCCTGCTTGCCAATATTATTGGCGCCATCACCCGCCACCAGAACATTGGATTTAGCAGACAGAGGCAGCAGGCCATCATTATTCTTCAACAGCACCAATGACTTGCGAACTGCCTCACGGGCAACCGCCCGATGATCGGCATGACCTACCAGAGAAAGATCGCCGACATGCTCACGTGCTAGCACAGAACCGGCATCAAACAATCCTGCTCGCAACTTGACTCGCAGTATTCGAGTCACAGCATCGTCTATACGCGACATTGGTATCTCACCACTGTCAACCGCCTTGATAGTGTTGGCCAACATCGCTTTCCAATCACTGGGCACCATTACCAAATCAATGCCGGCATTAATCGCCGCAGCACATTGCTCAACCGTGCAACCAGGCACTTGCATATGCCCGTTCCAATCGCTGACTACAAATCCGTCGAAGCCCATGCGTTTTTTGAGTATATCGGTCAATAAATATTTATCACCGTGTAATTTCTTACCGTTCCAGCCATTGAATGACGCCATGGTGGTCAAGACGTTGCTGTCTAATGCAGAGATATAGCCAGCCGCATGAATGTTAACTAGCTCGCGCTCGCTAAGCACTGTATCCCCTCGGTCCACGCCCTGTGTGGTGCCGCCATCTCCGACAAAATGCTTCGCCGTGGCGACTACGTTTTTAGGCTTGTAGATGCCCGGCGCAACATCGTCACCTTGTATGCCACGAACCATTTCACGCGCGTAATCGCTTACAATTTCAGGATCTTCTGAATACGACTCGAAGGTTCGACCCCAACGGATATCTCGAGCTACCGCAACGGTTGGGCCAAAGGTCCAGTCAACACCCGTGACCGCGACTTCAACCGCCGTTGCCTGACCGATACGGTATAACAACTCTGGGTCACCTGCGGCACCCAAGCCAATGTTATGCGGGAATAGGGTCATGCCGTACACGTTGTTATTACCGTGAACCGCGTCTGAACCCCAAATTACCGGTATGCCGATCTTACCATCAGACTCATCGGTTGATGCTTGGTAGAACTGCTCAGCTAAATTCGCCCAGTCTTGAACAGTCGCAAATTTGTCATTATTTGGTGTTGTACCACCACCATTGAGTACCGAACCAATATGAAATTTCTTAATATCAGCCGGTGTAACGTATTTTAATTCTGGCTGTATCATCTGGCCAACTTTTTCAGGCACAGACATGGCTTGCAAAATTTGAGCTGCTCGCTTTTCAATCAATGGATCTCGTGCGGGGCTAATCTCACGCGCTGGCCATAACTCTGGGTTCATTGCCGTGTCGAGCGCGTCAACCGAGGGCGTTGCTAACAACGCAGGCTCGTTTTGCGGCTGAACGCATGCCGCCAAGGTGGTGCTTAGAACTATTATTGATGAAATACCTAAAAGGCGAAGTTTACTCTTTGATCTGCTAGTCATACGGCTGAGTGGTCTCTTTATTTTTATTTACTGTTGGGCCAAGCAAGTTTTATTTTTGTTCAGAGGTTTGCAGCTCCTTCGCATAAGAGCCACAAACGTCAAAGTATAAAAGAAAAAGGCCGCCCGCCAAAAGAGAGGAGGAAGAGGTTATGGCAGACGACCGTTTCTATACAAGCCCGACAATAAATGGGGCGAAATTTCGAATCGATAATTATCAACTCGCCTATGCTAAGAATTTGCTAAAACGGCTGGCGTGAAAAGCACTCAAAAAATCAGGCGGAGGTAATATTAATTACTCCTTCGACAGTGTTCTAAAATAAAACTCTAATGCCGTCTTTATATTTACGCTTAGAAAACACTCTCCAAACGGATTACTTAGACGATCTCGTTTAAAGCTGCGCAAGGCAACTTCTGACCTCAATATATGAAAGCGTTCGCCACTTGGCGACCAAGCTTCTGTTAGGACTTAAACTTGAACGTTCAAATACACGCATTAAAGAAAGTTGAACGAGTGAAAAGCTAATTTTCCTAGAGCTTGGCCTATAATCTTTGAAGAGAATAATAAGGCATGAAAAATGCCTCCAATAGGAGCCTGAGACAATGAGTTCAAAGAACACTAGCGGACCGAATGAACATCGGCTCGCAACTTTAAGTTGGACTGAACGGTTAGGCTACGGCGTTGGCGATGCCGGTTTTAACTTTTATTGGGCGCTAATCGGCACCTATTTAGCGGCTTTTTACACAGACACATTAGGCTTAAGTGCCGCTGTCGCAACTCTGGTAATTTCCTCGGCAAAAATTGTTGACGCCTTTACCGACCCAATAATGGGCGCTATCGCCGACCGGACAAAAACAAAGTACGGAAAATTTCGACCCTACTTGATTTGGGGCAGCATCCCTATGGCGATCGCCACCGTACTGGCATTTACCACGCCCGACATCAGCATCGGCGCCAAGGCGATTTGGGCATTTGTAACGTACAGCTTGATGATGGTTTGTTACACCGTTCTATCAACCCCTTACTCTTCACTGTCAGGCGTGATTACTGGCAATGTTCAGGAGCGCAACTTGTTAGTCAGTGTGCGCTTTATCTTTGCTTTTGGCGCATCAGCGCTGATAGGTCTGTTCACACTTGATCTTATAAAACTGCTCGGAAAATCCGACGCTGAACTTGGCTGGCAACTTATGGCGGCGCTTTACGGCACGCTTGCGAGTATTATTTTTTATGTCACCTTCAGACTTACAAAAGAACGGGTGGCGCCTCCGTCGAAACAAAATACTAGCCCTATTGAGGATATTCGAGAATTACTCGCTAATCGAGCGTGGCTGGTGCTTTTCGCCTTGGCTCTGATTCTAATGATTACCATCACCATGCGAGGAGGCTCGTCGTTCTATTACTTTAAGTATTATGTCGGCCGCGAGGACCTAATCGGCAGCTATGTATTTTGGCAGTTCATTGCTTATTTAGCCGGGTGCTTTATAACCCCGATGCTGATGCGCCTATTTGATAAGCGTAAATTGCTGGTTGGGCTGATGACTATTGTCAGCGTTCTATCCATCGCATTTTATTTTGTACCAAAAGACATGCTTTGGGCGATGTTTACGCTAAACATATTAATCAGTCTGGCACTTGGCCCGAAATCACCTATAACGTGGTCAATGTACGCAGACGCCGCTGATTTCAACGAATGGCGCACCGGCCATCGTGCCACCGCCATGACCTTTGCAGCGGCCACATTCGCACAAAAACTCGGCAGCGCGGTGGGCTCAGCGGCAATGCTTGGCGTGCTTGCTTATTTGGGCTACAAGGCAAACCAAGCGCAAAGTGGTGCCTCGTTAGAGGGCATAAATTTCTTGCAAACCGCCGCACCTGGGATCTTCGCTGGCATCGCCGTTGTTGTCGTCTTGTTCTATAACTTGAGCAACGTACAACTTGAACAAATTCAGTCTGACCTCGCAGAGCGAAGTAATTCAACACTCTAATTGCTGATAATCAGCTCTATTTACTACGTCAATAATAATGAATAATCTTAACCGGCCACTGTTTCATAGTGAAGGTCAAACACTTAGTTTGACCTGTCCAACGGAAATGCCTCAGGCATCAGCATTTCTTTGGAATTCGTCGATGATGATACAAATGACTTGTCGAGGATATGCGACTGCACAATTCATGCAACCGGAACCGAGTAAGTACGCGCATGCACCAAATATCGAAGGCCAAACCTTTATGCAACCCGAGCAACAGTATTATGCTCACCACCCTGGCCGCTTCTTCTATGTAAAAAACAACCGCACTAATCAGCTATTCTCGGCACCATATGAACCAGTACGTGCGCCAGTAGAAAGCTTTAAGTTCACCGCCGAACAACATCAAATTTCATGGCTGATTTCTAAGGACAGTATCACGTTGGAACTTAGCGTAAGCCTAAGCAAAGACAGACCGTTAGAGCTGTGGTCGGCAACCATTGCTAACCACAGCAACGACACACAAAGCTTAAGTGTGACACCGTATTTTCCGGTCGGATATATGTCCTGGATGAGTCAGAGTGCTAGCTACGTCGAATCATTACAAGCAATAGTTTGCCGCTCAGTTACGGCGTATCAAAAGTACCCTGACTACTTTAAAAATAAAGACCTTAAAGACATAACCTTTCTGCTAGCCGAAACCAAACCAAATTCATGGGAGGCGCGACAGAGTCAATTTGAAGGTGAAGGCGGTTTGCATGCACCAAGCTCATTGGAAACAGAAAATCTTTCAAATAGCAGCGCTCACTACGAAACACCAACAGCCGCGCTACAGTACCAGCTGACATTGGCGGCTGGTGAGAGCAAGATGCTAAGGTTTGCCTTTGGCCCTGCGAAGAATGAGGAAGAAATCGAGCATATTCGGCAACAGCTTTTTGTTGAACCAGAGGGTTTTAATCGATCAATTGATGCCTACGCCGATTATCTAAAGCAAGCGCCTGGCCCGCTAAAAATAGCCACACCGGATAAAGAGCTAGACGACTTCGTCAACAACTGGCTAGCACGTCAAGTCTTTTACCATGGCGATGTAAATCGCTTAAGTACCGATCCACAGACCCGTAACTATCTACAAGACAACATGGGCATGGTCTACCTAAAACCAGACCGAGCACGGCGAGCATTTCTGACCGCATTGGGCCAACAAAATAGCAGCGGCGCAATGCCTGATGGCATTTTATTAAGTCACCAGGCCGAGCTGAAATACATCAATCAGGTTCCACATATGGATCACTGTGTTTGGCTGCCGGTATGCCTGGGCGCCTATTTAGACGAAACTAATGACTACTCAATATTGAATGAGAGAGTCGCCTTCGCTGATTCTGATAATACCGTGAGCGTTCGTGAGCACATCAATTTGGCAATGCGTTGGTTGTTCGATAAACGCGATGAGCGCGGCCTAAACTATATTCAACAGGGCGACTGGAACGACCCAATGAATATGGTTGGCTATAAAGGTAAGGGGGTTTCAGGCTGGCTAACCTTGGCCACCGCCTATGGCAGCAAGCTTTGGGCTGACGCAATCGAGCAACTTGATTTACTACAGCAACTAGACCTCAGCGATGAAGTAGATGAATTCAGAGCTAATGCAAAAGCCTGTAACAACGCGGTAAACAAACATATCTGGAGTGACAAATGGTATGGCCGAGGGATAACCGACGACGGCGTTCTATTTGGCATTGCAAAAGATCCAGAGGGCCGAATTTTTCTCAACCCGCAATCTTGGGCAATCTTAAGCGGCGCGGCCAGCGCTCAACAACAAGCCTCACTTATTGACGCCGTAGAGCAACAGCTTGAAACTCCATATGGCGTCGAAATGCTAGCGCCCGCCTATACTCGAATGCGAGAAGACATAGGCCGCGTTACACAGAAATGGCCTGGTGTGGCCGAAAATGGTTCGATCTATAATCACGCTTCGGCATTCTACGTCTACGCACTCTATCAAATTCAGCACGCTGACCGGGCCTTTAAACTGCTACGCCAAATGCTTCCCAGCCAAGACCAAGCAGACATACGGCAACGCGGCCAACTGCCGGTATTCATCCCAAATTACTATCGCGGCGCTTACCGACAGTTCGACCGCACAGCCGGCCGCTCCAGCCAACTATTTAATACTGGCACCGTCCACTGGTTCTATCGTTGTCTAGTCGATGGTCTATTCGGCGTACAAGGCTGCGCAAAAGGATTGAAGATCTCTCCACAGCTGCCAAGCGATTGGCCGAGCGCTAAAATTACGCGTGAATTTAGAGGCGCTAGGTTTACTATCTTTATGCTCTGCAACTCGGTCGACGATGAGACTCCGAGCGCGACATTAATTGAAGTTGATGGGAATCGACTGGCGGGCAACGTAATTGAAAACATTGAAGCTGGAAAACAGTATATGGTTACTGTTTATCTTGGAAATCAATAGTGGGCAATTATTAAACTCATGAGTGAAAAGCAAAAACTAATCGTGGTAATGGGAGTAAGCGGATGCGGAAAATCGAGTGTCGCGCAAGCGCTTGCGACCCACTTCAAAATCGAATTTGTTGAAGCCGACGACTTCCACCCACTAGAAAACAGAGAGCATATGGCGAACGGCTTAGCCCTTAACGACACGATGCGTGAACCATGGATTGCACTGTTGCAGGCTCATTTAAAACAATCTGCCCGGTCTGGACGAAGCTGTGTGATGTCATTTTCAGGTCTGCGTCGCTTGCATCGAGCAAAGATTCGAGATTTACCTTTCGATAGCCTGTTTATTCACCTCGAAGGAGATCGGCAGCTGATCGCCAAGAGAATGAATGCGCGAGTCGATCATTTCATGACCGCCAGTTTACTCGAGAGCCAATATCAAACCCTCGAATCTGCCAATAAAAAAGAGACTATTATTAGCATCGATATCGATCAAAGCCTAGAACTAGTTATTGCCGATTCAATTGCCGCCGCCAAAAAGCAGATGACCATGTAGCGCAAATTCAGTAAACATAAACCACCGAGTACACTATGTCTAAAACACCCTTATTTGCCGGCCTAGTCGCAATTAGCGCCTCATTCGTCAGCAACGCTTACGACGCTCCTTACGCACCGCTAACGCCAATAGTAGATGGCCAAGCAATAGATTCTGCATGGCATACTGCGCCGTGGCAAAGCATCGATCAACTAACCTTGGGCACGCAACCTAGCGCCGATGATTTTTCTGGTCGCTTCAAGATTGTTTGGACTGAAAGCAAGCTATTTTTACTCGGTGAAATCACCGACGATGTGCTAATTGACACCCATGCCAACCCACTTGAATTGTATTGGGAAGACGACACCTTTGAAATATTCCTGGATGAAGATAAGTCCGGCGGAAACCACCTCGACAACTACAACGCGTTTGCCTATCACATCTCGCTGGACAATCAGGCTGTCGATTACAACTTGTTAGGCAAGCCTCGACTTCTGAATGATCACGTCTCAAGCGTCTGGAAACGAAGCATTGAGAAACCGAATACAATAATTTGGGAAGCCAGTATCGATGTGTACCCAGATACGTTTAAAGATCAAGACAATAGCGCCCAGCCGGCAACTCTGGTAGAAGGCAAAGAAATGGGCTTCTTAGTTGCCTATTGTGATAGCGACGGAGTAGACGGCCGCCAACACTTCATTGGGTCTTTCGATATTCCAGCCATTAACGGTGATAAAAACCGAGGCTATATCGACGCCAGTGTTTTCGACTCTTTGAAATTGGTAAAATAGTCAGAGCTTTGTTAGTAAAAAGGTCAGTTATACTGGAACGCCAGTTTAATCCGAACTCTACATCAGCCGCGCGCTAAAGCATTGAAAGACCTAATATTTAATACGCATGACATCATACTGTTGGCGACGATCTACCAAAGCATTTTGTTCGCTTTGCTGATCTTTATGGTCAAAAAAGAGCGGCACAAAAGCGACTATTTCCTGATTGGCTTTCTACTTACCCAAGCCGCCATACCGCTGCATATCTTAATTAATTACGGTGATGGTTTTCGTCTTATCGCGCTAAACACATCACCCAATTTATATCGAATATTTGAAACGGCTTATTGGCTAGAAGCACCGCTTTTACTTTGGTATACACGCTCGTTGGTGTACAAAAACTATCAATGGTCAAAGCTAGATTTACTCTTTATTCTGCCAGCGATCATCTATTTAATCTTCACCATTTTCACCTTCTACAGCTTAGATCACACCACCAAGTATCTGGCACTACGTGACCATCAAACTATAGAAGAGCCGATATTGAGACACCTAAGCGGCTTAGTACGAGAGTCCCTGCGAGTGGCTTTTGGCATCATGTGTTTAATCGACATACGTCATTGTCGACAGCAAATTCGCAATCGCTATTCGAACCTTGATCATATTAACTTAGGTTGGTTAAATTTTTTAGTGGTGGCGTTCCTTGCCATTAGAGTCTGGGCAGTGTTTGTCTCCATTGCGCTGATTTTAAAAGCTCATTTACATATCAATATTGACTTTGAACTGCTGGGGTTGACCGGCAATTACACTACCTTTATCTTGGTCAGCGGGCTAATCTTCTTCAGCCTCAGAAGTAACTCACTATTCTTTGAAGGCGTTGAATCTCGTCAAGAAGCGGAGCAAAGTAAACAACACGAAAAATCAGCTATCGACCCTAAGGTAGTC
>JAESTB010000489.1 GCA_016763815.1 Arenicella sp. | reverse complement strand
TGATAAAAACGATTTACTTCAGTGGGTATCGCAGTTTAAAAAGATTACGAATACGGCGCAGTCATCGTTATAAATTGTTCAACCAAGCATGCACATGAAAACAATTAAGCAGCTAAAATTATTATCAGAAATCGGTATCGGACGTTGAATTATGTTTCGTATATCCCGAATTCTGCACACATCAGCATAAAGGTATAGGACTTCATGCGGGTACCAGATAGTTTCAAGCAACCATTGAAATATCGGGTAATTCACGCAGGATAAGAAAGGTCGCTGGGTGTCGGGTTTGTGCGCAAAAATATTTGACTTTCCCCTCTGCCACTGTCAATCCATTTTTATGCCAAGCAATATTCCAATTTCGATTCGCAGGATGCACAATTGGCGCGAGTAACCTGCCCTGCTTTTCATGGAGTGGCCAAGACCAACGCGGTAAAACATTTTCGGATTGATAAGGTTCACAATCCCACAGCTTCAAAATACCAGCGTTACCTTCAACTTCTGAATAAGCTGTAATCTTTGTTGTTGGTCGGTACATTTTGATTTGTTCGTGAAAATCATCGTAATGCTCTGGAAAATTTTGAAACTTCATCCCGTGCCAAAATGGCACTGAGCTTGTTGGCTGACATTCCAGCCATACGGCAAAGACATTATTTTTTGCCAAATAAGAGAGATGATTTTTAACCAAGAATGCCCCCACCCCCCGTCCTCTTATTCGATGATCTACTGCGGCGATGTGCAAGATGCTGTAATCGCCAAATATTTCAAAGACACAAAAAGCTAATGTTTTACTACCATTCGTTACGCAATGAAAATGCCGATTTTGAAAAGCATTCTGGATGATCGTGCGATTGCTGTAAAAGCTTGCACCAGGCTGCTCATATTCTTCACTAAGCCATGCCACCACTTGATCAAGGCGGTTTTTCTTAGGTTTGATACTGAATTTCAACAGGTTTATCCCACATAAAAAATCCGAATATACCGGCTCGCTTCACCCCAAAGGCTGCCACTCATTATTTAGTTTGACGAAATAGGAATACCTAACGCCCCGACCCTCGGCTCGCTCCCCTTCGATTGCTCCAACTGCACATTCGAACTTCCCAAAATGGCCCAGATTATTCGCGCATAGATTAATAATTAACACTTCTAATATATCTACTAGGCTTTCAACAAGTTGCTCCATAAAAGATATGATGTTTATTCTTTCTTGGGGCGTAGCGGGGTGAATAAGTTCTAATGTTGGCGGATCAATAGTTATTTCCGGCGTTGGATGAAAGTCCAGAACAACCAACTGCTCATCAGCATTAGGATGTTCAATCGCATTTCTTAGGTTTCTTAAAAACCGAATAAATGGCATAAAATTCTGGTAAAACGCCAACATTTGTGAATTTTCGCCATGCTGTAAAGAAATAGCGGCCTCTAGCTTTTCAATAACCTTTTTCCCTGGCTCAGGTTTATAAAACAATTTTATAAACTGAACAGCAATGCCCCGAACCTGATCAGCTTTCTTTGCGAAGGTGTGAATCCCTGTCTCCAAGCTATTCACACTAGGGATGTTTTGTGACCTACCCACATCAGGCAATAGACCTTTCTCGACAATTTTATCAATTTCTGTTTTGAAGCCTTGCTGGATTTCCTGCATTTCAAGCAGCAATTTCGTTGCATCCCAAGCGGAAGCAATGGCAGCCTCGCAATCCCTATCGTAACCAAGGTGGGTTTTATCAAACATGGCTTCAGCTAACAAAAATATTCGCTGAACGACCTCGTTTTTAAAACCGTAATTCAATTCTTTGCGATGAATATTGGGAACATTAATATTGGTCCGCTCAGGATCAACATCATCGGCAAGTTGTGTTAAAAAGATACTCTTATCGGTAATCGCTAATAAATCACCAGCAACAGAAATCAGTTTCCGAATTGGCGTGCCATCGTCAGGGTCACACAATTCAATGGTGAGAGCACCGTCCCGCTTCCTATCAATTTGGTGTTTTTTACTATTCATTAATCCAATTTTTTATTTTGCTCATCGAGATGGAGCCACCCACATTCCTTCACTATTGAAATTTTGGCAAGAAGAATAACCAAGAGCATTCCAAAGAGCATCAAATGTGGGCCGCATTCCCTGATGGATATCTAACACCGTATTTCCGCTTTCAAGAAATCCTTCAGGAAGTTTCATTAAATTTTCGGGCAAAGGCACTGTATCTTCTGGCCAATACCTGTTAACTGCATAATAAGAATTCAACACACCTTCCAGAGTAAGAAAAATAAAATAGGGGCCAAGAACCCCCAATTTCAGCAATCCATCAATATATTTTGGAACTTGCTCAAAAACACTTTCTTCAAGTGCGGTGCCAGAAATAAAACGATTGTGTTCATCTGCTCTAACGATTGAACCTTTAGTCGCTTCTACACACCCATTTCTGAACACCTGTGTGTAGCCATGATTAAAATCTCCACCGCGTTCATTTACAAAGCCATGGTAGTTATATCGTGGATTGCACCCACTTGCCCCCAACGGATAGAAGCTTCCATGGACTTGATCCACAGCCTCCAAATCAAGATTGACCAATCCTGAAAATGCAGAAACCGGCACTATATGGATGATCAGACGTCCATCTCCCACTAACTGACGTGCGGCAGTGCCATTGCAAATTTCAGCAATGCGTTCGTCCCTGAATTTTCTGGCATTTTCCAACGCTGTTGATGACTGGGCAAACAAAGCGCGTAACTCCTCAATACTTGGCTGGTACGTGCCAGCCGAATTTCTAAGGTAAAAACGGTTTGATCCCTTGGCAACCACTCTGTGAGGCGAGCTCCAACTTTTGGGGATTCTGAGAACAATAGCATGCCCTCCAATGCTTAATGGTATAGCCCGAATCTTGATACCAGTAATCGATGATTCAATTCCACTCCTGATGATTTGTTCCATTCTTAAAATTTCGGCATCCAAATTTTCATCACAAACAGAGCATATTGTACCTGCAACACCATCCACTTCATTGATGCCGAGAATGAGGTGTCCTCCATGTGTATTTGCGAAAGCGGAAATATCTTTGAGCATCTCTGACTTTTCACCGTCAGAATTCCCATACTTTGCTGCCTTGAATTCAAGAATGTTGCTTTCAGGAGAACCTACAATAACCAATTCTTGCAGGTCACCCTCCTGAATCGCATTGAAATCAAATTTATCGATACTCACTTGAGCTTTTAGTCCTTACAATTCAATTTTAGGGCGCAGATCTTAAACGTCAGCCTTGTCGTTTACAGAAAAAATACATGAATACATACACATATTACGAAAAAGCCGCCAGTACAGCATCAGTTTTTTGCTTAGGACATAAATGTGCATAAATCTGTGTAGTCTTAACATCCGTATGCCCCATCAAATCACGAATAACGAGTATGTCAACACCAGCTATAGCGAGACGGCTACCAAAGGTATGACGAAAATCTTTAAAGCGAAAGTTATCAAGCCCTGCTTTCGTTTTTATACTTGTCCATGCAGTTGTAATATTATCGAACCGCCCACCTTTTTTTGGGCTTTTAAATACACGACCTGCCATACCATACTGACGACCCCACTGCTCCAATACCTCTTTAACGATTGAGGTCATGGGTACGACAACGGGTTGAGGGTTATCTTGTTTATGACTAGTTTTATTGCGTACTTTTTGAATCTGGTTATTCTCAAAATCAATATGTAACTCCCAATTCAGATCAAACAGATCACCTAAATCAAAGCCCGTGTGGTATGCCAACATCACAATCGGTGTAATGTGATCGGGATAGTCTGACTCAGAAAATAATTCCACATGCCGTTTTGAGTGTTTGCGCTTCGATTGCCACTCAACATAACGTGCTCTTTTTTCTCGAAGCTCCTGATCACGATTCTCAAGTGCCTTGAGTAATTTTGACTCTTCATCATCCAACAAAAAACGGAGTTTAGGCGGATTAACCTTTTCATTTGGTTTTCGCTTTAACGTGTAGGTTTGTAGTTCAAATTTATCAATTAACTTATAGTGCTTGAGCGCTGTATTGAGACATGCCTTCAAACAAGTAAATGTTCTTTTCATTGTCGAAAAAGTTATGTCTTTTCTACGACTTTCTCGCCAAGAATCAATATCATCTGCACTGATTTTATTGATTGGCTTATTTTTAATAAAATCAAAC
>JAESTB010000488.1 GCA_016763815.1 Arenicella sp. | reverse complement strand
TGGATAATTGAGCGCCGCAGTGCTCGGTGTGCCGCGATGGCCTACGCCAACAAAACGGTGCCCACCGCTTGGGCGATGCTTAAATATCAAACAGCTTATGAGCCAGTGCCTTTAAAGCAGCACAATTGTGAAGCCAATGAATACAACTAACATTTAATTTTTTCCATCCGAAGAACCTTATTAACCGGTAAAACCCAGCTTCAAGAGCCCGCATATAAGTCCACTTCTATCATCCGTTGTACGAATCTTGGTTTGTAAAACTGGGGTAGTCCATATAAGCAATGCAGGATCTATTGGTAAATAGTTCAACCAAAAGTGGAGAACTTTCAACTCAAATAAAACAGTTACAGACATTTTCATTCGTTTGTCGAGTTGTGCTGAATTCTCTAATTAAAAAAAAGGAGTAGAGATTTCTCTCTACTCCTTTAAATCAAACTTCTTTAACAGTAATTAATCACATGAAGTCGCTGCAATAGCTACTTCGTTGGCACCACTATTTGATAAGTCTCCTTGGTTCACAATAGTATCAGTGCTGCAATCAGTTTCAACTTGAAAACCTAAGGTTGCCGAACCACCGTCTAATGTATTCACGTGAACATCGACACCGACTTGAGGAGGAATACCTGCGCCGTTGTAAAACATCGCATCACCGACTGTGCCATCCATGTTCTCGGCACCAACGGTTGCACCAACAGTAGTGTTATCTAAACGACCATAGGTGAAGTGAGCCTGTGGTAATACTCCTGTTGGAGAACCATCATTCAAAACCCATACCTGAAATGTTGCCGCATCGGTACTACCGAAATGTTGGATATCTTCCCATTCATAAACAGTCCACTCAAACGCACCCGAATTTAAGATAGCAACATAAAGATTACCACCTGCACACGGATTTAGATCACGCCAGAAAGGGGCTAGAATATTATTGGGTGGCGTCGCATCTGGAAATTCTTGGTTCAGAAAGCTTGTCCCTACGCCACTCGCTGATCCGGCTTCAATGGTGCCGTTCATTGACCAAATAACTTGAGTGTAACTCGCGCCATTATAGGTGAATGAAGGAACGTTCAACGTTATAGCACCATCGTCGCAGTCAGCAGGCAATGCAAATGGAGCCGCAAAACCAGACATTGGTATGTAATTAGTGACAGGAAAATTAGGCGCAACTTCTAAACCACCCGGATCCAACTCACCAGTCCATGACAACGCATTAGTACCAGCGTCATATGACCAAGCAGATGAAGTAGACCCGTTGTTAACAGATTCTGTCGCTGAGTTAGCAACAAAAGTCGTTCCCGCTGGTAGTTCATCTGTAACCGTAATCGGGCCAGTCAATGGGCCATTAGTTACGTTTAACTCATAAGTCAAAGTATCACCAGCAGAAGCCAATTCACTATCTACAGTCTTGGTGAACAAGGTTTCGTTAGATGCTTTAGAAGCAAAAACCGCCATTGGCATGTGTAAATCTGGGCCTCTACCTCTGCGCTCAAGATTTAGAGTTCCAAACTGCCAGCCTTGTTCAGACGTGAAGTTGGTAGCCGTAACGGTGATAGTCGCACTTTGGCCTCTTCTGAGCTTCAATTTAGCCTTCTTATTATGGTGACCATACCAACCATAACCGTACCAACCACGGTAACCATGTCTACCTCTATTGTGATTATGATGACCTGGTTGAGAAATGGTCACTTCGGCATCAAAACCCAAGCCTGAAACCGTCACATCCCATTTGCCGCTTCTCCTAGTCTTATTGGTCACGGTTCGCGTCCACGAGCAGGTACCAACACAATTACTGTCCATCATACTCGGCAGATTCAGAGTGCTTGGGTCACCACCAGTTTCAGGATTAGCCGCAAGAAAGTTGGCGGCCGTTTCACTTAGAACTAAACCAGCATCAACTGCGTCGCCTAAACTTACGCGGCCCGCGCCTAAATCAAACGGGTCGGTTGCGGTAACGCCATCTTCTTTAAAGGTATTGTCGGTCACACCAGTCATCATGATCGCTGATTTGATTTCAGTCGGAGTCCAGTGAGGTCGAGCCGCTGTCATCAACGCGCCGGCGCCGGCATTATGAGGGCTAGACATTGAGGTACCCGATATAATTTGGTACTCAGGTGCCTGTATTGCTTGTCCGTTGGCCTCTGCACCCATGATATTAACACCAGGAGCCGTAAGGTCTGGCTTCAATACGTCGAATGCTAGTTGTGGCCCGCGTGAACTAAAGCCAGCCATAATGTCGCCGTTTGAAGCAGCAAGATCAAAGCCCGAGGCTGTAATGGTTGCTACTGCATTGGTGTTGACCGCTAGATAATCACGCAGCTCTGCACCAAGCGTATCACCAAGGTGAATCGCTGGAAGAAAGTGCGCATCCGCCGATGTGCCTTCGCCTTGGCCAAGGTTTGCCAGAACATAACCGCCGGCACCACCAGCAAGTACATTTTGACCTTTTTCTGTACGAGCTATAGAGCCACGATCACAAACTACAATTTCACCGCTAAAGGTTCCTGCTGGAAATGGGTCTAGGCATTGACCGGCTGGGTCAAATGCCGTTGTATTAGCATGAATAATTGTAGCAGGGCCATAACCAGCACTGAAGCTAGATCCGTTGCGATCAGCTAAAGATCCACCATCGCTGTTGATATCAACCAAGCTATTTGCAATTGCGCGATTGTGTGTAGACGCAGCAGTGGTTGCTACCCAAGGTCCTAGGTGAGCTACCGTACTAGCACCAGGGCCAGAGTTACCAGCCGATGCTGAAACACAGATGCCCGCTTCAACCGCGGCTAGAAAGCCCAGTTCAACGGCATCGTTGTATGGGTCGCCACCACCAGAAATTGAGTAGTTTAGCGCGGCAATACCATTCGGTAAGTTACCGGCATCAATAATTATTTGATTTACAGCGGCGACCAAGGCGGCACCAGGGCACGTTTCTTGACAAACGTCATAGGCAATAACATTTGCATGCGGAGCAACGCCAGAAATATCAAAGGAAGCCGTTGTAGTTGGGGCGACCAATTCGGCGCCCAATACAACGTTACCGGCGACCGTTGACGTCGTGTGACTACCATGGCCGTCATCATCCTCAGGCACGGTGCCATCAATCGAGATAAAATCCCATGCGCCAATCAATTTATCATTACAAAAACCAGCATCGGTAGCATCACAATAGCTGCCGGGAAGATAGTTGCCTGAACCAAGCGGGTTGGTGTGATCATATCCATCACCACCAATATCAGCGAAAGATGGGTGATCACTATTGATACCGGAATCAAAGACAGCAACGACCATGCCCTCACCTTTAGAGCCAATTCTGTAATCATTCCAAATTTCAGGGGCACCGATCCATGCAGGTCCCACATCGGTTAGCATGCGTTCATTGCGTTCGGCTTGTACGCTCACGACTCCGTCCATAGTAGCCAGTGCTTTAGCTTCATCGACCGTTAAGGCCACTGCAAAACCGTTTATCGCATACTGGTAATCGTATTTACTGTTTAAGGTTCTACCAAAGGCGGCGCTCGCTTCATCTAAGGTTTTATTTTGCTTGCGCTTTAAATATCCGCGATATTCATTTGCCGATTTACTTTTGGTATCCAGTTTAGTTTTGCCATTCGCACGCGCGCTAGTTGCCGCGTAACCTTGGGCCGAAGCCTCGGAGTTACCGTCGTAGGTTGCAATCGGTTGATCCTCCAGTCGAACGATATATATGCCATCGGTATCACTTTTCAACTCACCGGTTACGGTTGGCTGCGTGCCTGACAGACTAAAGCTATTAGCGTCAAATTGAGCAGAATTTACCGGCTGATTTTGCGCTGCGTTAACGGGGGTTATGCCCACAATGAAAGCTAGGGCACCGACGTTTGCTGCCAGCTTAAATTTACTGAAATGCGTCTTCATAGAAAAGACTCCTTTTATTGGTTTAGGGGTCTTGATACGAAACCCCCTAGATTAAGTTTGAAAAACTAAGCTTCATATCCTTTGATATCTCGCATCCAACTAATCGCACTTCGTCATACTAAGTTCCAAAACTACGACGTGCTTTGCGAAATCTAGTGTATATCTGAGGCCTATTACAACGCGATTAGTATACAAACAAATCAGCGGGAATCAAATTTAGACCAACGAGGTAATCCTCCAAGGCAAAATAATTAGTTTAAAAGAAATCATGCCCTGCGATAAAGCGAAATTTAATTTCGAATATATTATTATTTCTATCTATTATTCGATATTGTCGAAAAATAATGAATTTTATGTCAAATAAAATCAACTTTTAAGATTCGAAGTTTCAATCGCTCTTGACTACGAACGGTCTATTTAGGCAATATATATTGATGGTGACGGCAAGTCGCGATGCAGTTTACACGGCTCAGAGCGCAAAAATCAGATCAATATTCGACCATTCTTAATGTCAGATTTGTGAATGAAATGAATTTTTCGCCGGGAAATTCGGTAAAAACTCATCGGCTTTTCGCTGAATCGATAATTTGAACGTCAAAAGAGACATAAAAGATAAACTTTTTTGGCCGGTCCAGAGACAGGTGCCAAGGCAAAGAAAGAAGCCCCATCCAAGAACTACTATTGTTTCGCTCAACGATACCCGCAAGCAACTTTGTGTTCCCGCAAAGCGCTCATTTTGTTTACATTTACCTAATAGACGGCATGTCTAGGTATTAAATGTGACATGCTCGCCCGAAATTCGGTTGATAGTAGTTTATTCGCCGACAACACTTAACCTCGCAAATTACCCATGCCCAAAAAAACATCGCTCCCGCCCATGAAGCCCCTCATCGCTGCGGAATCCGTTGTAAGGAACAATAGCGTAACCAAGGCAGCAGAGGAAATAAACCTAACATGTTCTGCGGTTAGCCAACAGTTACGAGTACTGGAAGGAGCGATGAAGATTTCGTTTTTTAGCCGTGAAAAAGGGGAAATTTCCGTCAAGCCTGAGTACCGTAGTTATTTCGAACTTGTTGGAAAGTCATTTAATATGCTGAAGTACGCATGTGAAACATTGACAGGATCAGAGACCTATTCAACGTTAACCATATCGGTACTGCATTCGTTCTTGTCTCTTTGCATGATGAACGCTTTAGCCGACTTTCAAAGCAACAATCCGAACATCAAACTAAACATTCTGAGTAGCCTTGATATAGCGAATTTACACACCGATGATATTGGCCTTTCTATCCGCTATACAGCCACTATCGACGACCCATCTTTAGTCTTTCATAAAATTCGAGATGATTACATTATCCCCTGCGCGACCAACGACTTGATTGAAAAATTAGGCGGCATAGAAATTGAGCGATTTATAGAAAATAGCAAGCTAATTGATGATGCAGCGATGTCTCTAGTAAAAGTAAAGCCAGGATGGGACCACTGGTATGATAAAAAGCAACTAGACCCAAATCGTATTATTAGCTTTGCTGATTACAGTCACGTCTTGAACGCGGGGCTTCAGGGAATGGGGGCATTTATGGCTCGCACCGGTTTGATGATAGACCCCCAAATTGACAAAAGACTAACTCCACTCGTTCCAGATTATTGCAAATCAGGGGCCTCGCTCTATGTCGTTCATTCGTCGCATATTCCGATGAAACCAGAAGCAAGAATATTGAAAAATTGGATTTTGAATCAATTCTCTGATCGCCCAAATGACAGCTCATTACTATAATCCTGCTTAGATATACGCTCTATAACCACATTTATTGCTATCGCGGTTTTCCTCAAGTTTTACTGGGCCGCGGAATGAGCTTAAGCATATTTATTTTCCGGTTATTACTAAACCCAGCAATTACTATTAATCCGACACCGATAATCTGAACCCAACTGAGATTTTGATCATAGAAAATGTAATCTACAAGGATCGCAACGCCAG
>JAESTB010000037.1 GCA_016763815.1 Arenicella sp. | reverse complement strand
GCTGAAAGGCTCTCTTTACCCGCCAAGAACCTCGCTGTATCGGCGTCAATCAGCACATTACCTGCGCGGTGGGCATACTCAGCGGGTGGCGATCAATGGCTTGGTTCTCAAGCTTCAACAATGCATGCAGCATGACGACCGAAAACCCTATGGCCGCTGGTTGGTCTCGCAACGCAAATATGCAACTCAAGAAGCTAAAAAACTCGCCGGGGCGGCCTGGCAAAACTTGTCCTGGCCTGACCGCTTACGTTACTTGGGGATTGCCCCATTAGCGGTGATCCCATACACGCTTATGGTAAAAGGCTTAGCTCTGAGCGGTTTTGCAGGTCTGCAATATACGTGGCAACGAGTGATTGCCGAGATCTATCTGCAGCTCGCAAGGTTACAGTTAAAATTTAGTAAAAAAAGCACAAAGTGACGCGATGGATAGACCACTGATAACCTCGCTGGCAAGCCTATTTATCAGCCTTGCCAGTCTGTAACCGTAAGTCGGCTAATTTAGCTTCAACTGACCACCAAATGCGCTGACCACCTTGGCACCAATTGAGATACCTAGATCTTGCGCAAACTGAGTCAGTAAATCAGGCTTATAAGAGTAATCGACAATTGCTTCTTGGCCAATAACCTCTCTCGCCACGTAGTCTAAGCTACCAAATTCGTCAATTAGCCCAAGCTCTTTTGCCTGCTCGCCGCTCCAAAATAAGCCACTGAAAATTTCGGGGCTGTCGCTTAAACGTTCACCGCGCCCGGCTTTGACCCGATTAATAAACTGTTGATGCACAATAGCGAGCATCTCTTTAGCATGTGCTTGTTGGCTCTCTTTTACCGGTAAAAACGGATCTAAAATCGCCTTATTTTCGCCCGCTGTTAGTGAGCGGCGCTCGACGCCCAATTTATCCATCGCGCCAACAAAACCAAAACCGTCCATACGAACACCAATGGAGCCGACTATCGACGACGGATTAGCATAAATTTGATCAGCGGCGGCTGCGATGTAATAGCCTCCTGATGCGCAAACATCGGATACCACAACATGCAAAGGCTTGCCTGGATAAAGGCCTCGTAGTCGACCGATTTCAGCGTTGATTAGGTCCGACTGAACCGGTGACCCACCGGGGCTGTTGATTCGCAGCACAATGCCTTTCGACATTTTGGCCTCGAATGCTCGCTTAAGACTTGCATTTAACTTATCAGCCGATACGTCACCTTGAGCGGTACTTATAACACCGTTGAGTTCTACTAGTGCCGTATGCGGCTGTGAAGTACTAACGCCCGCACCACCGCTCGCAAGGAAAATAGCACTTACTATATAAAGTAAAAACAAGCCTAGCAGAATGAACTTAAAGACTCGGCGCCACTTGCGGTCTTTCATATAGTCCTCAGCCAAGCGCTCCATCACTTCGCTCGAGGTTACTGGAGCGCTGTGACTGCCGGGCAAAGCAGCGGTATTTTTATTTCGTCCTAACATTCTATAATCCTCATGTTCATTCAAATCTTGCTAAATTAATTTTTTCTGGCGCCACAAATGCCCGCCTAGTTTACTTTTTCTCAACGATATCCAAATCTTCATTCTCGAGAAACAATTGGCCATCTGACTGCGATATTTCTAACGGCTCTAAACCGACTCCATAGCATGGCCCGCCTTGGCAAGCGCCAGTATCAGGAGCGTATTCAGCGCCGTGCGTCGCGCAAACCAGACTTTCTCCGTCATCACTGAAAAACTCACCTGGCATGTAATCTAATTGCACCGCTATATGCCCACACTTATTTAGGTAGGCAAAATATTGATAATCATAGTGGATCGCGAATGCCGGCATAACTTCTCCGTTAGCGCTCCTGACATCAAAACGCAAACCTTTGCCACCCTCTTGCAAGCTCTCAGTAGAACCAATGCGCTTGTTAGGCATAGGCCTTCTCCACACGCCCATCTAATAACCAGGCAATAATATCGTTAAAATTTTGCAGCACCGCCAGCGCTTTCGAATCAAGCAGCATTTGCTCGGAATGAACGCCGTAACCAGCCCCGAGGCCCGCCATTTGCGCATTTTCCGCCATATCTAAATCAAATGTTGTATCGCCTACCATAATAGCTTTATCGGGTTCAATCGCAGTGAAATCAAGGATTTCATTCAGCATTTGCGGGTGCGGCTTCGAGCGAGTCTCATCGGCGCAGCGCGAGGTTATAAAATGATGTCGTAGCTCTAAGGCGTCGAAAGCTCGGTCTAGGCCTGCGCGAGACTTGCCGGTTGCGACCGCCAACACCGCGCCACTATCTTCGAGCGACTGCAAACCTTGTGCTACGCCGTCAAATAGCCTTTGCTCGGTGCCATCAGCGGTAACAAAATGATGTTTATAGGCGTCGATCATGGCATTAACTTGGGAGTCACTAGCCGCCGGAAACAGTCGCCTCATAGATTCAAACAAGCCGAGCCCGATAATACTCTTCGCTTGTTCTGAGGTCGGGACGTCTAAGCCGACATCTCGAGCCGAAGCTTGAATGCAATTGGAAATTTTCTGCGCCGAATCCATTATGGTTCCGTCCCAGTCGAAAATAATAAGTTGATACATCGCTTAATTAAACTCTATAGATAAGTTAGTCAGCACCGACGTCAACTCGGACGGCAGCGATGCTTCAATGGTGGTACTTTTTTCAGTCACTGGGTGAAAAAAAGTGAGCTTGGCCGCATGCAAAAATAGTCGCGACAAACCTTGCGACTTCATCTTCCGATTAAATTCTTGATCGCCATATTTTTGATCTCCAGCAACCGGGTGATTCTCGGATAACGCATGCACCCTTACTTGATGAGTGCGGCCAGTAAGCAACTTAACTTCAACTAGCGAGGCTATGTCGGACACCGACTTTGGTGTCACTATCGAGCTTGCATAACGACCGTTTGGATCAACCACAACATAGCGTTCACCATGACGCCGAGCATCTGTATTTAGTGCTTTAGTAATACGCCTAGTGCCATTTAGCCATGGCCCTTTAACTAATGTTAAATAGCGCTTGTCTAACCGAGGATTTTTAAGCGAATTTGTTTTGAAGTCGTTATGAAGTATTTTTAACGCGCTGGCCTTTTTAGCCAACACCAAGACTCCAGACGTCTCTCTATCGAGACGATGTACTAATTCGATATATTTTAGATCACTGCGATAAGCTCGCAAGGCTTCGATTACGCCGACGGTTATACCGCTACCGGCATGAACCGCCATACCACATGGCTTATTGATAATTAATAAGGCGTCGTCTTCAAACAAAATCAACTTGCCGAGAAAACTATACTTTTGACCATCCAAACCGTCCAACGACCTTTCACTAAGACGTATTGGCGGAATTCGAAGAGAGTCTCCTTGCTTCAGCCGAGTGGTTTGTTTGACACGACCTTTATTCACTCGAATTTCGCCCTTACGAATAATTCTGTAGATATGCGCCTTGGGAACACCTTTCAAATGTGTGATCAAAAAGTTGTCCAAGCGTTGCCCATCGTGGTTTTCGTCTATCTCGACAAAGCTAACCTTATTCGGAATATTAGCGTGTGGTGTAGCAATAGCTTGAGCAGACGCTAAATTTTCTACGCCGCGCTTCCCCGTGCTCACATCACTTGGACCAAAGCCTTGGACATTGCCACGTTCGCTGCGGACGTTTACTCGCGGCCTATCCTGTGGCGCTAACTTATCAGCTTGCCGGCCAAGCCTTGGATCACGCCTACTCGTTCTTAGCCCAGTAGTGCTTGAACCAGTCGCCGGTTTAGATGCCGAGCCACTGACAGATCTACGACCATCTTTCGATCTCGATTTCTTTCTGTTTTTCGAATTAGACTTCGAATTCTTTTCTTTTGAATTTGTTTTTTTTGGCACGAGAACGCTCTTAGCTGACTGAGGGCGATTATAGAGGAGATTACTGGTTAACCCAATGTCTAGAAAAGCTAATAATGGCGGGTGTTTTACCCAATTGCTAAAGCACCAATTTACTGGTAGACTAAGCCAGTCTGGTTGAATTTCAACCAGCGTTAAACACATTATTTTTCAACGAATTACGAACTCGGCTGTGAGAACCGCTAGATTCGATAATTTTTAGGATACTGCAGGCGTTATGTGGCCGCTAATTTGGCGAGAAAGCATAAGAAACAATAGTATCGAAATCGGTTTAAAAATGCGGTTAAATTTCTTAACTCAGGTCTAACACTCATTAAGAGCGTTAACTTGGCTTAAATTTTTTACACAAGTGTCTCGCACAGACGATTCTTTTAGTCAGTTTTGTATTAAAAGAGCGTTATTACAGTGAGTTTTAGCAAACCGACCGGGCAACAAACGGCCCACTCGAGATAACTATTAGGTCTTTGATTTCTATCAATTAGTTGCAAGCCATTCAACGTGCTATGTAACAGGGCAATGTACCTCACCCTGAATTATGAGGAACATCGCTAACTCTGATGCTGAGTCATTTGAATTAAAGCAACTTAGTCTCGGTCACGGCCAGACAGTTAGATTTAATATGACAGCCAGCCATTGTCAGCAAATATAAACAGCTACAATTCGAAGAATAAGAACAGTAGTGATATCGCGATTAAGCGCCAACAAATGCTAACAAAAAATGATTAGCCTCTTTGACTTGGCCCTCGCAGAAAGAATTAGTTGGTGAATTGAACTTTAGTTCTGAACTTTGATTTTGAAATTTCAGGCTATTTCAACGCAGTGATATATTTTAATAATAAGTTTTAATTATCACAACCAGCAGCATGATTTGATTTTGATAAGCGTTGAATAAACGTAGCAATCAAATCAAAGACGATTTTAGCTAAGACAGGTAGACAATGAGTAACATCTGAGGTCTATAAATTCATTAAAGGTACCGACGAGCCAACTACACTAGGATAGTAATTCCTAGCAACGGCAGTCTGTAGTCCTTTTAGTGCATTTGTCTAAAGAGCAGTTGCAATTTTTATTTATTGCCACTGCAGCGAAATCAGTATTTCTGTGTATTCGACGTCTCACCACCGGCCTTCTTAGATAGTCGCTGTTTTTCTTAACATGCCAATGTAGGCATAGGGGAAAACATGAAAAGAATGTTATTCAACGCAACCCACTCTGAAGAGCTGCGAGTTGCAATTGTCGACGGTCAAAAATTAGTTGATCTGGACATCGAGTCGGCCAACACGGCACTGAAGAAAGGCAATATCTATAAAGGCAAGATTACTCGCATCGAGCCAAGCCTAGAAGCCGCTTTTGTCGAGTATGGTGGAAATCGTCAGGGCTTTTTGCCAATGAAAGAAGTCTCTAGAACTTACTTTCAAAATTATAACTCTGACACGCCAATCTCTAAGGTTAACATTGCCGATGTTCTAAAATCTGGTCAAGAACTACTAATTCAGGTCGAGAAGGACGAGCGCGGCAATAAGGGCGCAGCACTAACTACATTCATCAGCCTCGCCGGTCGTTACTTGGTGTTCATGCCAAACAACCCTAAAGGCGGTGGCATATCACGTCGTATCGAAGGCCAAGAACGCCAAGAGTTGCGTGAAGCAATGTCAGAGCTCGATGTTCCACGTGAGCACGCTCTCATCGCTCGTACCGCTGGCATCGGCAAAAGTGCCGAAGAGCTGCAATGGGATTTAGACTATTTACAACGCTTGTCTGATGCCATTCAAGAAGCGTCTGAAGCCCAAGCTGCTCCATTTTTGGTTTATCAAGAAACAAACTTAGTGGTTCGCTCCATCCGCGATTACTTCCGCAGTGACATAGCTGAAATCATCATTGATGACAAAGAAATTTTTGATCGTGCGACACGCTTCATGAAGCAAGTCATGCCACACAACGTCATTAAGTTGAAGATGTACGAAGATACCGTTCCGTTATTTTCACGTTACCAGGTCGAGCATCAAATTGAATCGGCTTACGCCCGTGAAGTACGGTTGCCTGCTGGCGGTGCGCTAGTTATTGACCCAACTGAAGCGTTAACCTCGATAGACGTAAACTCGGCGCGCGCGACCAAAGGTAGCGACATCGAAGAAACAGCGTTGCAAACCAATATGGAAGCGGCTGAAGAGATCGCTCGCCAATTGCGTATCCGTGACTTAGGTGGATTAATCGTAATCGATTTCATCGATATGCTGGCCAACAAAAACCAACGTGCGGTTGAACAGTGCTTACAAAAAGCACTGAAGGCTGACCGTGCACGCGTGCAAGTAGGCCGCATCTCGCGCTTTGGACTATTAGAGATGTCTCGTCAGCGTTTACGTTCCTCGATTAGCGACTCTAACTACCATGTATGCCCACGTTGCGAAGGCAATGGCCATATACGAAGCGTTGGCTCTTCGGCCTTAAGTGTGTTGCGTATCATTGAGGAAGAAGCCCTAAAAGAGAATACTGAAGCGATAAACGTACATTTGCCGATTAAGACAGCAACATATTTGTTGAACGAAAAACGCCACGAAGTGACTTTATTGGAAAGCCGTTTAGGCACAAATATAACCATCGTACCCACCATTGAATTGGAAACACCGCACTTTAAAATTCAACGTTTACGCAGCGAAGACTTGGATGAAATGCCAAACTTGCCAAGCTATAAAACTGAAATTCAAGAGCCCAAAGAAGACCCTCGCAAAGCTAAATATCAGAAAAAAAATCAGGTAAGCAATGTTGTAATTGCACCAAATACCGCTCCTGCAGTGGCTACCGAGTCAATAAAGATGGGTGACATACCGGTGCCAGCCGCTAAACCTGCAACAGCCCCGGTAGCATCACCAGTTGAAGCCGTTAAACCGGGCATCTTTGTGCGGCTATGGCGTGCGTTGTTTGGTACCGGCGAAGAAGAGCTGCCAAAAAAACGCAGTAAAAAAGACGGTAAGAAATCTAATAACGCGCGTGGCCGCAATAACGAACGAGGCGCCAACCGCAATAACAATCGCGGGCGCAACAGCAATCAACGCGGCGGCAACCGAAACAACAAGCAGAGCAAACCGAACAGCGATAATAAGCCGAACGATAACCGCAACACGCCTCAAAAAGACAGCGCCGAAAAGCAAAACGACGACACTAACAATGAAGGCGGTAGCAATAATAATCGCAACCGCAATCGTAATAGAAACCGAAATCGCAACCGTAACCGTAGTCGCTCAAATGATAGGTCTCAGGACGATAGGTCTCAGGGCGATAGGTCTCAAGGTGACAAACCTCAAACCGATCAAAAAAGCAGTGAGAGCAACCGAACTGACAACAAAGGCGGTGAAACCAGTTGTGGAGAGTACAAGCAGAACAACTCTCAAGGTAGCCAAGCGGTTAACAAGCCAGCGAATGCAAAGCCGTCTGATACTAACAAGTCGGAGTAACATTAAATACGTCACCTAAGTTGCTGTTTTTCTAGGGAGAAACTATAGTATGACTAATGGTGGAGAAAAGTTCGATTTTCTCCACCATTACGACCCTACTACTAATAACAAACCTAATTAACGACTATGTGTGGCATCGCCGGAATACTTTCACCCCAGGCTTCATTGGCCCGAGCGCCCTCGAACGAGAGCAATACTAATAACACCTATCAAAGCAGCGAAGAGCCGACGACTACCGCGCACCCTGCTGATATAAAACAACGAGCATCAAAACTAAAGGCCATGCAGGACGCGCTCGTTCATCGAGGCCCTGATGATAAAGGCGCTTTCTTTTCTTCTTCATACCAAGCCGCACTCGCGCATACTCGGCTTTCTATTATTGATTTAACCGAGGGCGGTCATCAACCGATGAGCTGCCCTAATCAGCGATACACTATCACCTTCAACGGTGAAATTTATAATTACAAAAAACTTCGCACTCAAATGGAGTATGACGGTGAGGTGTTTCAGAGCACGTCAGATACTGAGGTTATTCTCAAACTTTATATAAACAAAGGGCCAGCGTGCGTGCAACTACTGCGCGGTATGTTTGCCTTCTTAATTTGGGATGAACAAGAGAAAACTGCATTTGCGGCTAGAGATGCCTTGGGCATAAAGCCGTTTTACTACCTTAGAGCTGATGACTCGTTCATCTTCGCCTCTGAGTTACGAGCTATTTTAGCCTCCGGCTACAGCTCACGAAAAATATCAAACCGCGGAGTCATGAGTTATTTACTTAAGGGCACTGTGGCCGAGCCAGATACGGCGATTAAGAATATCAAATTGCTGCCAGCGGGAACTTACTTAACGTGGAAAGCGGGAAAAACAAAATTACATCGATATTGGAATCTAGACTTCTCAGTAAATCATTTTAGTCGGCCCAAAGCCATCGAGGTCACTAGAACCGCGTTGGAACACAGTATACGTGCTCATCTAGTTAGCGATGTGCCGGTAGGAATATTTCTCAGTGGCGGCATCGATTCGACAGCGCTAGTGGCGATAGCCAGCAAGCTCAGCAAAAGACAGATCAACACTTACTCGATCGCATTCGAGAATCCAGAATGGAATGAGGCCGATATCGCTTGCCGAGTAGCAAAACATTTTGGCACCAATCATACTGAATTTTTGATGACCGCCAACATCGCGAGACCGTTATTTGATCAATTTCTTCTAGACATAGACCAGCCTACTATTGATGGATTTAACACCTACTGCGTATCGAAACTGGCCAGTGAGGCTGGTGAAAAAGTAGTGTTGTCAGGTCTCGGTGGCGATGAACTATTCGCGGGCTATAAATCATTCGAAATATTGCCGAAAATGGTGCGTAAAAGTCAACTGTTGGCGAATATTAACTTTCTAATAAAGCCTCTCAGCAAAATGCTTTACAAGGCTCTGTCACCGCGTCAACGGCGAATCGCAGACGCACTTAACAACTCCAAATCACTAACCGCAGCACACCAGAGCTTCAGGGGTATATTTTCGATATCTGAAGCCTATGAGCTGACTAATATTATCTGTAAAAGAGCACCGAAAGAAATTTTAGTATCCGAACCAAATCACCCGTCGCAAAAGGATAATATTAGCCACCTAGAATTGAGTACCTATTTGCGCAATCAATTATTACGTGACAGCGACGTAGCAAGCATGGCCTGGGGCTTAGAGCTACGCGTGCCATTCATCGACCGCGTATTCGTTGAGCAAATAAGTGCCATATCGGCCGACATCCGACTACAGCAAGGCAAGCATCTGTTAATAGACTGCGTGCCAGAATTACCGACTTGGGTAGTCAATCGCCCTAAACAAGGCTTTAGATTCCCATTTGATGAATGGTTTGCGTCAAATTGGGATGATATGCCGATGCCGGTTACACCAAAATGGATTCCGCTAAAGCCGTGGTACCGTCGCTGGAGCCTAGCCGTCTTGAACGACTGGAAAGCTCGGCATGTTCGATAAGACTGCCCGTTTGAAGGTCTTACACGTTATCCCATCTGTGGCCGCTTGCCGCGGGGGCCCAAGCAAGGCAGTGATCGAAATGGTTTCGAGCCTGCGCAAGCACGGTATCGATGCAGAAATAGCCACGACGAACGACGATGGGCCAAACAATTTAGAGGTTAGCCTTAACTCCCTTATTGACTACAGTGGAGTACCGGTGCGGTTCTTCAAGCGAGTATCACTTCCAATAGCGCCAATTCGCGAATTTTCATACTCATTAAGTTTCACTCGTTGGCTAAGTCGCCACATCACCGACTACGACGTAGTTCATGTGCATGCCATATTTTCATACTGCTCAAGCTATGCAATGTATTTGGCTAGAAAAAAAGGTATGCCTTATATAGTGCGCCCTATTGGTCAACTTCAGAATTGGTCTTTACAGCAAGCTCGAGCGAAAAAAAAGCTGTATTTGAACGCCGTAGAGAAAGCCAATATTGAGTCGGCTTCAGCGGTACACTTTACCGCTGAAGCCGAACAACGTGAGTCTAACCAAGAATTTAATCTTCGTGGGCATATCATCCCGCTAGGGATTGAT
>JAESTB010000487.1 GCA_016763815.1 Arenicella sp. | reverse complement strand
CCGACGCCGCTGGTGTATCAGGGCGTGATGTTTTTACACACCTTCCCGGATACGGTGCTGGCGATGGATGCCACGAACGGCGACGTACTGTGGCGGTATGAACATAAGGTCAAGGGGCAGTCGAGTGCCAAGATGGGGATTTCACTGCACGGCAACAAGGTGTTGGTGCCTACCTCGGACTTGCACGTGATTGCGCTTAACGCAAAGACCGGTAGCTTGATCTGGGATCATGAAATCACGACCGAATCGAATCGACGCGCAGCCTATAATTTGAGAAGTGCGCCGCTGGTGATTGGCGACAAAGTGATTCAGGGGATGACGGCGAGTTTTGCTCCGAAAGGCGGATTTATCGTCGCGATGGATCTTGAGAGCGGGGATGAGGTCTGGCGTTTCAACACGATCGCGCGTCCCGGCGATCCGAACGGTGAAAGTTGGAACGATCTTCCTATGGACAAACGCAGTGGCGGCTCGGTGTCGCCGGCTAGGTTTAATCGGCCTATTAATCGCAGTATTCCGTATCCTGATTCTGATGGGAGTGGAAGGGAAGGTTAAGAAGCAAGCGCGTGATTTGAAGCGCCCATCGCTGGGCAATCCGCTTGGCCGCGTTATTAAGGTTTTTCAGGACAACCCGACCACTGACCCTGAGTCAATGGAATTGAAGCTAGGCGAAGCGATGCTCAAAGAGTCTCCCAAGCTTAACGCGTGGGTCATGTTTGTTAAAATTATTGCTGTCGTTGCGCCACTATTAGGCTTGCTTGGTACCGTGACTGGAATGATTCAAACATTCCAAGCGATCACCTTGTATGGTGCTGGTGACCCTCAAACGATGGCTGGTGGTATCTCACAAGCATTGGTAACGACTGTGCTTGGTTTGGTTGTGGCTATTCCGATGGTGTTCTTGCACTGGTTAGCGTCAAGCAGAGCTAACCGTATCGAAGGCATTCTTGAAGAACACGCCGCTGGTTTAATCGCAGAACAGTATGAAGCTAAAGCCAAATAAATTTGTCTTTGGCTGACTGAAAAAGCGTTTACGTTTAAAAATAAACCCATTGAGCACAATAAAAACTAGGTGCTCTCAAGAGGAACCATTTAATGAAAAGACTGGGTAAAAGAAGTACCGAAGAAGAAACCGATATCGATATTACGCCGATGCTCGACGTGGTGTTCATCATGTTGATCTTCTTTATCGTGACCGCCAGCTTCGTAAAAGAATCTGGTATTGATATCAATAAGCCACCTAAGACAAATGAGCCTCCAAACCCTGACGCGCCTAAGCCGATTGTAATCGAGATTGATAAGCTCAATGAGATTCGAATTGAACGCAATATAGTAGATTTTCGAGCTATCAAATCAACAGTAACTAGACTTAGAGCTGAGCGACCAGATGCCGCGGTGGTGGTTAAGGTTCATCCTAAAGCGCAAACTAAAGCTATTGTGCAAGCTATTGACGGGATCAAATCCGCCAATGTTTCTCAGCCAACGATTACCTTAAGCGACGGCTGAAAAGGGTAATTGATAGACAGCGTATTAGAAAAAAGCGTGCCGGTGAGCACGCTTTTTTATTGTCTATAGAATACTAACCCGATACAAGTCAAACTAGATTCGCCGTGGTCGCGCCACACTATGAATACAGCCAACTAAATATTAGGACAACAATGATTAAAGTAGCAATTAACGGCTTTGGCCGTATTGGCCGTAATGTTTTACGGGCGTTACATGAAAATGGTTATAAAGAAAAAATTGAGGTAGTGGCTATTAACGATTTAGCCCCGATCGAATCGAATGCACACCTGCTGCAATACGACACCACACACGGGCGCTTTAACGCCAAAGTAGAGTTTACCGACGACAGTATTAGCATTGAGGGGGTAGCAATTCCGACGTATATGCAGCGAGATCCGGAGAAGCTGCCTTGGGGCGATTTATCTGTTGATATCGTCTTTGAATGCACCGGTTTTTTTCGAGCACGCGAGCAAGCAAATCTGCACATAAAAGCAGGTGCAAAGAAAGTGTTGGTGTCAGCCCCAGGTAAGGGTCTTGATGCGACGATTGTATACGGAGTTAATCATGATCGTCTGACCAGCACCGATACATTGATTTCAAATGCCTCATGTACGACCAATTGTTTAGCTCATGTCGCCAAGGCGTTGAACGACACACTTGGCATCGAAAGCGGGCTTGCCAATACCGTGCATGCTTACACCAACACTCAGAACCTGCTTGATTCCTTTCATAAGGATAAGCGCCGTGCGCGAGCTGCCAACTATTCGATGATTCCCACCTCCACCGGGTCGGCTAAGGCAATTGGCGATGTTATTCCAGAATTAGACGGCAAGCTTGATGCCGTGGCAGTACGCGTCCCTACACTCAATGTGTCGTTACTAGATTTTACCTTTGTAGCAACTAAATTGGCCGATCTCGAGTTAATAGAATCTATATTTCAAGACTACGCCCAGGGCCGCGAGAAGGTGTTTGAGCTAAATCGACAACCATTGGTTTCAATAGACTTTAATCATAATCCAGCGTCATGCATCGTCGATCTTGAACAAACGCGAATAAGTGGTGCTTTGATTAAGGTGCAAGCATGGTATGACAACGAGTGGGGCTTCTCGAATCGCATGTTGGATACCGCATTGGCAATGTCACAAGCGGCATAATTCTGGGTCATAGTTTTGGGTAATAGTTCTGCCATATAGCTCTAGTGCACTGATTAGCTCGAATGCATTTTTAAGCTATACCCGCTTAAGCGTAGCGATTGAAGTGAGTATGGCATTTCGAATACCCGCCTGAGAGCCGAAGAATTTAAGCTTTTGGGCAAATAATATTTAGACACATATACTACGTCGGTGAGACCTGTGATGCTTCGGCGAGACATGTCGATTCAGGCATCCTTTGCAACTTTTTAATTTTATACGATACCTTAATGAGCACTCCTTCGATTAGTACCGCGATAAGAAATTCCTTAGAAATACTTGCAATCAGCGATAAGTCCACCGGAATAAAGGCTAAGTTTGGCGACGATTTAAATCGAGTCGATCGATACAGTTTGGATTTTGGCCAATTTTATATGGATATGAGCAAGACTCACATTAGCCAAGAGCTGATATCCATTTACATGGAGTTCGCAGATGAAATCGATTTTGTTGGCAAAAGAGAGGCGTTGCTGGCGGGTGAACGAGTCAATAATTCGGAAAACCGTTCGGTGCTGCATACTCTTTTGAGAGATACTGAGAATCAAGGTATTTCGATGAGCGACGATGATGTTTTGGCACAAGCCAAAGCGTCTAAAGCCCAATTTGTTGATCAATATCACCAGATTCAGGGGCAATTATCGAAACGAGAACATTCCATCAAAGACATAATTCATGTCGGCATTGGCGGCTCATCATTAGGCACTCAGCTTGTTTTCGAAGCGCTGAAAGATCTAAATAGTTCGATCAAGGTTCACTTTATCGGTAATATCGATGCCCACCAATTAGTTGATGTGCTGAGTCAATGCGAGTTAGCCAGCACCCTGGTGATAGGGGTGTCAAAGACTTTTACAACGGCTGAGACATTACAGAACCTTGATTCTATCGCCAGTTGGTTTAAAACTGGCGGAGTGAGTAACCCTCTGGCACATTTTTTCGGCGTAACAGCCGCGCCATCTAAAGCCCATGATTACGGAATACCCGCGAATAACGTAGTGTCGTTCCCTAATTGGGTTGGTGGTCGGTACTCGGTTTGGTCCTCGGTCTCGTTATCGGCGGCACTTGTTATTGGGATTGAAAAATTTGAAGAGTTCTTATCTGGGGCCGCCGCACTGGATAAGCATTTTTACACCCAAAATCTGGAGTCAAACGGTTGCTTTCTAGCCGCTATGCTAGATCATTATTATGTCAATTTTCTAGACGTTAAGTCTCGTGCGATTTTCGCTTACGATTACCGGTTGCGATCGCTAGTAGATTACTTGCAACAGTTAGAAACCGAAAGTAATGGTAAAGATCGGCAGCGTGACGGTGGCCCCGTTGATCAGCAGACATCTCCTGTCGTGTGGGGTGGCGTTGGCACCGATGTTCAACATTCAGTTTTTCAAATGCTGCATCAAGGTACGTCATTGATTCCTTCCGAATTCATTTTAGTCAGAGACCCAGACCATAAACTAATCGATCATCATCAAGAGCTATTGGCAAACGGATTGGCCCAAACAGCGGCCCTATTGGAAGGCCAAGACAAAGCCCAAATTGACAATATTCATGCTCAGGACGGCTTAACGGACCTCGCTAAGAAAGCAAAAATATTTACTGGAGAGCGACCATCAACGACAATTTTGTTAGATCGACTCACGCCTAAAACGTTAGGCGCATTGTTGGCGTTCTACGAGCATCGTACATTTTGCTTCGGCGTGTTTGCCAATATCAACTCCTACGATCAAATGGGAGTCGAGCTGGGAAAGCGGTTAGCAACGCAGGTTAAGCCTCTTCTGGAAAGTGGGCAGGCACAAAAAAGCGCGGAGGTTTTTGACCCATCCACGCTTAGTTTGTTAAATAAGGTACGTAACAGTTAGTCTAATCTGAACTGAACCTTGGTTGAAATCGACGTGCTGCGAACAGCTAAGCCTGTAGTTTGATTTCGTGCTGGGGAGAAGCGCCATTTCTTTACTGACTTCGTCGCGGCATCATCGAACGTAGTGCCGGGCTCAGATGCTACAACAACGACATCAGCGGGTCGCCCGTCAGTACCAATAAAGAAGCGAACTTGAACCCAGCCTTCGGTGCTATTTTTTAATGCCCGTGATGGATAGCGAGGAGCTTCTCGGCTGATAATCTTAGCCGGAATGATTTTTTGTGGCTCTGGCACAACCTCTTCTACCGCTGGCACTACGGCTTCGGTCTCGGCCGCTAATGCAGCGGCGGCGGCTTGCCTGGCTTTAACTTTCGCGTTTAATTTACCCAAACCCTCACGATCAACATTTAGACGCTTAATTAGCGCTGCATATTTGCTAGTATCCTCAGTGTTCTCAGCTTCAAATGCAGCATTAGCAAGCTTTAGTAGCCCAGAACTTAAGGATTTGACTCGTGACTCAGAATTCGATTTGCTGATCTTATTAGCCGTCAACGCCTCAGAGACAAGTGAATAGGCGTTTCCTTTTGCTGGTGGGGTAAGGTTGCCCTTCTCAAGCGCTTCATCGATGTTAACTATCAACACTTGCTCGGCTCTCAATGCCGCCGCCGCAGACGATGCACCTGCTTGTTCGTTACCCAGACGGTCTAGAACCGCCGTTGTCTTAGCGATATCTTCTGCCGAGCCATTTTCCTTAATGTCGTTGACGTGTGCGGTTATCGACGCGCTGAGGTCATCTGTAAGTTTATCGTTGGCTAGGTTAAGTGGTTCAATTGCACGTAACGCTTCTACTGTTTCCAGTGCTTTATCGAAATCAGCTGACGCTACTTGCTCGTCGTAAGATGTTCGCAAAGATTCGGCTACCGTTTTACGACCTTCGTATGCGGTGGGGTCGTAAGGATCAATCGCTAAAACTTGGTCATAGTACTCAAGAGCGTTATCACCTTTTGGTGCGATATAACGACCGTCGAGCAAGGCGTTTGCAGCCTGTTGATTAAGTTCATTAGTAATCGAGACAGTCGACGCGCTATCTTCAGTGGTTCCAGTCGTCTGTGGCTGGGTATTATTCACGGCTACTGTCACAGGGGCCACGTCGTCGCCGCCCAAGAATAAGAAAGCGACGATGGCAAGTACTACAACGCCAATGCCAGCGTAAATAGCTGGGTTAGTTTTTCGACTTGCGGCCAGCGACTCTATGCTTGCTTTGTTCTCGGCTGGCCCGACGACCATGATGTCTTCGCCGGCGGCTTGTTTAGCAGCTAATTCAGCGTGTAGAGCATGGCCCGATTTAAACGCTAGGAAAATTTGATTTGGACTAACCGGCTTGTTGAAAGCACGATAGACCAATGGCTGTATGTTTGATTTTAGAATTGCGCTGAGCGACTCCTTTTCACCCACCATAATTAATACTTGGGTCGGATCGGCTTGCTTCAGCTTGATTGACTGATCAATTGCCTCCTCTACACCGCCACCTGCGCTGTCGATATCAAAGATAATTATGCCATTACCTTCAAGTAAATCAGAGTTACTTAAAACTTCGGCTACTGATTCACGCGCGTTAAATTTCTGGTCACTAGTGTTGTTGCCGATAATGGCTTCTACTACAGACGAATCGGCTGATATAACTAGCGCCGAAGGTTTGATATTGTCGTCAGACATGCATCCTCCTAGACTTGTTTTTATTGGGGTGTATTTTTACTTCGGCCCGCAAACACAGCGGGCCTTGTCATTGATCTATATAGACTACATGATAATAGCATCACCGTATTTAATTGCTATCTTGTAATCATTGCAATCAGAAAAATTTGCTGTGTTTTGGCTTAGCTTGACGGTTGTAGCTTGAGTGCGCTGGACGAATGAGATCGAGTTAGGCACGGTTGGCGTTAAGCATTGCTTTTTTCTTGGCCTTGGTGAGCTTTTTTTGGTACCGGCTTTGTACAATTGCGCTAACAACAAGCACAGCTAGGATGAAATAAAATGTTGTTTTAGACATTTGTAGAATTTCGTTTCCAAACAATTTCATATGCGATAGGTGCCCGCCTTCGGTTAATAGCATTACGCCAACTAAGAATAAAATAAACAGCCCAAGTACTTCGTACATGCGATTTTTATGCAGAAACTCCGATACAGTATCCGCTAAAACGACCATCAGGATGCCACCGACGATAATAGCCGATGCCATAATTGGGAACACGTCGGTCACCGCCATGGCGCTTAGAATCGAATCAAATGAGAAGACCACATTCATCGCCACGATCCAAAAGATAATAAAGCCAATGGGTTTTGCCTTTCGGTCTTCGTTGTCCATTTCTTCCAAACTCATCATGTGTAAAATTTCTTTCATTGCGGTGTAAAGGATGAACGCACCACCGAACAGCACGACTACTGCATGTAGATTAAACGTCGCGTCGATAACCCCTTGCCAATGAATGGAAAACAACACTTCTTGAAATGCCTGAATCATGTTTAATAACAAGAATAGTAAGACAATACGAAACACCACGGCAAGAATAATGCCCCAAAAGCGAACTGATCTCTGCTTGTCGAGGGGTGCTCGCTTACTCTCTAGCGAAATGTAGAGCAAGTTGTCAAAGCCAAGTACGGCTTGAAGTGCTATAAGTAAAACTAGATCAACTAGATTTGCTAAGGTAAATAATTCGGTCATGCTGTCACCCGTATTTTATATATGAACTAATATTATTCAGCGATAGTTATCGCTTATTTATCTTGATATGTACAGATGTAGGCGGTCTGAATAGACATTTTTACCTGAAACTCTTGCTCGGCGGCGACGTCAAACGATTCACCGGTATTGAATTCTGGCCATGTTTCATTATTT
>JAESTB010000486.1 GCA_016763815.1 Arenicella sp. | reverse complement strand
ACGCTAAACCAAGCGGAATTAAGAGCCTTGGCGAATAAAAATTTGCCTGCCTTCGCACGACCCGAACACTTCAAACTGGTTGAACAATTACCGTGTTTGAAAAGCGGCAAACCTGACAGAATTAAAATCACAGAGGAATATTTGTATGAACCGGTCTAATATCTTAAGCACCTTGAAGAGCATTATTGCAGGCAAGCTCGACCTCAATATTAGTGAGAACGAGATTGACGATCATGCATCACTTTTGGAAGATGGGCTCGCGTTAGACTCGATCAGCATGGCGGAATTTTTCGAGTTGGTTGAAACACAGTTCGCTATTAAATTGCTCGATGTCGATTTGGATTTTGCTAATTTTGCCTCGTTGCAGAGCGTCTGCACATTGATTGAACTCCGCCGACAACCGGCGACAGAGATGGTTCAAGCATGAGCAAGAACACTCTAATTTCTCGCAGCGGGCGTCTGCTTACTGAGCGCGATCTTGATTACCGGCTCGAAACTCCGAGTAGAGATGGCTTTGTGGTGGCCTGGCCTCCGCAGCGTCATTGGCGGCCGGTCGAGAAAACCTCACAGGTAACATCCAGACCCCTGCATTTATATTTTCATATTCCATTTTGCTTACAGCGTTGCCGCTACTGTTTTTTTAAAGTGGGCATACTCTCAGAAAATTCCCATGAGGTGAGAGAAGCCTATGTTGATGCCTTGTGCAAAGAGGTTGAAATGGTGGCCGACGCGATGGACTTGCGCGGACGCCGCGTGCGCTCTATCTACTTTGGAGGCGGTACGCCTAGCGTACTTTCGCCTGAACAATTGGCACGCGTTAAAAAAACAATTGACGCACATTTTGTTCTAGACGATCCGGAGTTTGTGTTCGAAATTGAGCCGGTTACCTTTAGTAATCGACTGATTGATAGCTTGCCTGATCTCGGCGTAAATCGAATTAGTTTTGGTGTGCAATCATTTGACGATCGGGTGGTGGCATTGACTGGGCGCCATGACACGGAAGAAAAAAACTGCCGCGCTATTGAGCGTGCGCTGGGTACCGGTGCGGTTGTTAACATTGATTTGCTCTCCGGCTTAGAAGGTGAAACTGAAGCCAGTTGGCGGCATTCGGTGAATCGCGCGACCGGATTGGGAGTGCACGCCATCACTATGTACAAGCTCGAGCTATATTCAAACGCCGAGTATATGGAAGGCCTTAAACATGGCAAATTGTCCTTGCCTAATAACCAACAGGAACTGGAGTTTGCCCGCTACGGAATCGAGCAATTTCAAAGCAATGGCTATTTGCCATCGACGTATTTTACCTTCACACGCGAAGGTAAGTTTCCACAGCGGCATATTATTAGTCGCTGGAGAGGCGAGGATATGTATGGGTTTGGCGCTTCTGCCTTTGGTTCGATTAATAATGAGTCGCGCCAAAATGTGAGCGAAATTGATGACTATTTGAAATGCATAAAAGAGGGCGAAATTCCGTTGCATCGTTCGTTAAAAAACTCCAGTCTCGATAATATGATGCGCGATGTAATTATGGGGCTCAAAACCACGACGATTGATTTATCAAACTATCACAAACGTCATGGCATTAGGCTGGAATCCTTACTTAGCACGGCCATCGAATTTCTAGTAAGCACCGGTTTGTTGTACCGAGATGGCGAAAAGCTTCATCTTACTCAAGAGGGAATTATTTATGGCGACTACTGCGGCCGGTATTTGGGTGCTGGGTTAAGAAATATAATGACCGGCGAACAGCGACCTCTTCGTGCTTGATGAGTAAAGTTGATGCTGATTACTCCCGATTTCGTGTTTATTCATATGCCTAAAACGGGCGGTACTTTCGTCACCAAGATGCTTCAAAAGGTCTATGGCGCAGAGGCTAAATTGCATGGGCGCAAGCATGGCACCTGTGATGAGATTCCCGAAGGCGAGCGCGAAAAGCCGATAGTCTCGGTGTTTCGCTCACCGTTTGATCGCTATATCTCGCAGTTTCATTACGCATGGTGGAAAACAAACCCGCAAGAGTATTGCGAGGTAGATCTACTGCAAAAGGCGTATCCGAGTTATCCCAATTTGTCGTTTTCAGATTTTGTGCATATGGCAAACCGTTATTTTACCAATGCTCATCGCGGTCAGGCCAACGGCTACAGCAATGACCATCTCGATGAACAAAACCAGATGGGTTGGCACACAGAGCAATTTATACGGTTTTTTTGTCGTCAGCCCAGCACCGCTTTTGCCAGTGTAAGGGATGAAAACCTTCGCTGCGGTAAAATCGGGGCGTTTGAGTACCCGGTAGAGTTCATGCATACCGAATGCTTAAATCAAGATTTGACAAGCTTGTTGTCGCGTTTTGATATTTCAACGGAAAACCTTACGTCGGTATTCGAGCATGATCGAATATTGCCCAAACAGTCGTTTGAAAAGCGACTCGACCAAGGGCTTGAACAATACTTCGATGACGCACTGTCGGGTTATCTCTCTCGGCGCGAGCAGTTCGTATTCAACAAATTCCCTCAGTATCAATCGGCGCGTGTATGAATGAATTAAGTCGTAATGGCAGAAAAGTAGCGCTGGTCACCGGCGGTAATCGAGGCATTGGCTTGGCGGCCTGTAAAGGTCTGGTAGCGCAACAATATGATGTTTTTATGGGCTGTCGTGATCTTGACGATGGGCACGTCGTAATCAATCGTGAGGCCCTAAAGAATGTGACACCTCTTTTACTCGACGTCACTGATGCCGCTAGCGTAAATCGCGCCATTGCCAGCATTACTGAGGGTAAAGGCTATCTCGACATATTAATTAATAATGCGGGTATTTCTCGCGGGGTGCGCGACAAGCCGAGTGTGGAAGATCTTGAGCAGGCCCAACACACCCTTGAGGTGAACTTTTTTGGTGTCTGGCGGGTCATTCAGGCTTGCGTGCCACTTATGCGTGGTCGCTCTGGGGCACATATTATTAATGTATCTAGTGGGCATGGTAGCAGCACCAAAGTAGACAGTAATAATATCGCTTATCGCAGTTCAAAAGCCGCGCTTAATACCTTGACCCAAGGCTTCGCATTGGAGTTGGCCGAGCACGATATTCGCGTTAATTGTATGACTCCCGGTTGGGTGAGAACCAAGCTCGGCGGGTTAGCCGCGCCACGATCGCCGGAAGAGGGAGCCGCAACTATTCTTTGGTTAGCGAAGGAAGATTTAAACGTCACAGGCAGTGGTCAGTTTTTTAAAGACCGGGAGATATTCCCTTGGTAGCCGTGGCGAACCTTTTTATTATTGGTGCGCCGCGATGCGGCACTACGTCACTCTATGCGGCTCTTAAACAACATAGCCAAGTTTATACATCGGTACTCAAAGAGCCGCACTTTTACGCCAGCGACTTGCCGCAGCAACCTCATACTGTCAGTAGCCAAGAAGATTATTCGCGCTTATTTGATGCGCGTACTAATCAGCTGTTCAGTGCCGAAGCGTCTGTGTGGTATTTATATAGCCCTCGCGCAGCGCTAGAAGTAGCGCGTCATAGTCCATCGGCTCGGGTGATTGTTTTACTGCGCTCTCCGGTAGAAATGGTTCTTAGCCTGTATCACTTATATTTACGCACCGGTAATGAAGAGGAGCGTAACGCAGACCAAGCCCTGCTGCGCAGCGAACCGATTAGATTCGAACATTCATATTTTCCTCCAGGATTGTTGTACTCGGGTTTAATGAGGTTTGAACAACACTTAACGGCATGGTTTGATGCGTTGCCGAGCGAACAAATACAAGTGGTTTTCTATGAAGAGTTTTATTCTGAGCCCGCACAAGGCTTTAACCTCTTGTGTCGTTGGCTTGGCATTGACGACGGGCAAGATATTAGCTTTGATTCAAAGATCGCTCGTCAACGGGTTAAGATGCAGGCCATGAAGCAAATTTTAAATTTACCTCCGCACCTGCGAAAAAAATTAAACCCTAAAGCAATAGAAATTCACTCGGGGGAAAAAACCAACCATATTAGTGTCAATACCCGCGAGTGTTTGCAAGCACTTGCTGAACAGGGATTTACTAACTTGAGCGGTTTATTGGGCCGTCCTTTGCCCGCACAATGGTGGGCTTGAAAACGCAATGAGCAGGCATCATTTTCAGTTACTAAAATCCTTAAATGAAGAGTTTGGTGAAATTCACGGCGAGCCTATATATAAACGTTTTCGGCGCTGGCAGAGCGTAAAGAGTCCGGAGACTTCGCTTTCTCAACAACGCCACGATGCAAAGTGGCCACAGTATTTTGAGCAAAGTGTCGGTGAGTTTGGTCGAGTGCTGGAGTCAGTTCGGTTTTCGTTAGAGCATATTGGCAGCACTTCAGTTCCGGGTATGGCTGCAAAGCCGATTATTGATTCGATGTTGGTCTTAGAGTCAGAGCAAGACCTCGGCCGAGTCGAAAAGAGCTTGGAAAAAATCAACTATAGTGATTGGGGATAGAGCCCAGTGCATCCAGGGGTGCGCTGGTGGTGGTCGAAATCGCGCAAGCCTATTCAGCGCGTAGTGCATGTGTGTGTGAAGGGCAACGCCTGGTCGCCAGCGGCGATAAATTTTCGTGATTATTTGCGGCAATTCCCAGATAAGCGTATGCAGTATATGCAGCAGAAACGTCAGCTCTCCGAGAGCAGTACAAGCAGTGTTGCGATATATTCGTTGAAAAAAGCAGCGCTACTTTATCGACTTAACGGTGAAGCTAATGCTTGGCGTGATGCTATTAACCGATCGTAAAAGTGTTATTGCCCAAAGGCATCTCCTCTTCGATATTTATGGCTAGGCCAATGACATCAGCTAAGTGGGCGATGGAGGGATGATGCAATTACTCAAGTTCAACCAGTCGGCTTAAAAATTTAATGCAGTTACTTTTTCAATATAGATGACACAAGCTTTTAGGGTGAAACATAGCAAAGTCGCATTTGTGCGTTTCAAGAGCGACTACTTTAGGTTGTTAGCCGTATTGTTTTTATTGCCATTCTCGTTATGCATCTGGCAGTTTGTTGACGCTGACTTCGGGCGTT
>JAESTB010000485.1 GCA_016763815.1 Arenicella sp. | reverse complement strand
GGCCAGAACCAATGTGGCAACACTGCAGAGAAATGTAGATCCCCGAAAGCTTGAAACATAAAATTGAATTATTCGAAAATCGTGCCAGAATATTTGATGATCGATACGATCTTTTTAAAAGCGCAAGCTGGCTAGCGGTTATGCAAGGGCAGGGTGTTCATGCACGATTTTATGACTCAATTGTGGACAGTAAATCATCCGAGCGTTTGTTGCAGCTGCTGGCTGACATGCGAGGCGCCTTTGCTCAGGCCGCTGAAGCGATGCCGAGCCATGAACAATTTATCCTAGACAATTGCGCTGCTGCAAAATAGATCAATAAGTAATATTGACGGTTAACCGGCATAGCCTGTATTGCATAAAATGTAAACGTTTTCCTTTTGAGTTGCACAATAGGTATTATTTGCGATCAATAAGGTAAACGTTTACCTTTGCTCTATGTTATTATTTTTCATGCGATTTTAGAGAAAGAAGTTACCTGCAATTACCGGTGGCCAAATAAATAAAGTAAGACACAAAGGAGAAACCCAATGAAGCTATCGATACTCGATGTTTCAATTATCTTGACCTACCTACTGGCCACTGTGGTGATCGGTTTGGTACTAAAGAAGAGAGCTGAACGCTCAAAAAATGATTATATGCTCGGTGGCAATAAGCTGCCTTGGTATATGTTGGGTTTGTCTAACGCCTCTGGAATGTTTGATATCTCCGGAACAATGTGGCTAGTCACGCTGTTATTTGTTTACGGTCTAAAGAGCGCCTGGATTCCTTGGCTGTGGCCAGTGTTCAACCAGATCTTCTTAATGGTGTTTTTGTCGATGTGGCTGCGTCGGTCAAACGTGTCTACCGGTGCCGAGTGGATAGGCACGCGATTCGGCTACGGTCCATCAGCTAACGCATCGCACACAATTATCGTTATCTTTGCCATCATTATGGGGCTCGGTTATTTAGCCTATGGCTTTATCGGGGTTGGTAAATTCGTTGAAATTTTCGTGCCATGGGAATATGCCTCGCAGTTTGTGCCATTCAACGTGGCGCCTCAATATGTGCCGCATTTTTACGGCATATTATTGACCTGCTTCGCGGTGTTTTATTCTTTGCTCGGTGGCATGATGAGCATCGTCTGGGCCGACGTGATTCAATTTGTACTGATGGCGATCGCTGCGATTGCGATTGGTGTAATCGCTATGATCGCGGTTAATGACGCGCCTCTGGGCGTGCCAGACGGTTGGTTAACACCGTTTTTTGGTGCTCGTTTAGACCTTGATTGGACTTCGATTATTCCGCAAGTAAATGAAAAAATCGCCAGTGATGGTTTCAGTCTATTTACTGTCTTCTTCATGATGATGATCTTTAAGGGCGTTTTAGGCAGTCTTGCTGGGCCAGCGCCGACCTACGATATGCAGAAGATACTATCAACCAAATCTCCGCGAGAAGCCGCCTTGATGAGTGGTTCAGTGAGCCTGATCTTGATGCCGCTACGATACTTCATGATTGCTGGCTTTGGTGTGTTGGCGGTACTGAACTTTGATAAGTTAGATTTATTGGTTAACGGGCAAATCGACTTTGAGCAAATTCTACCATCGGCGATTAGTGAATTTGCGCCGACCGGTTTATTAGGCTTGCTGCTGGCCGGTCTATTGGCTGCATTCATGTCAACTTTTGCCGGCACGCTAAATGCAACTCAAGCCTATTTAGTTAACGATATTTACCTAAAGCACGTTAACCCTGCTGCCACCAATAAACGTATTATGACCATCAACCGTCTGGCAGGGCTGGGTATGGTCGCGGTCAGTATCGTGTTGGGTTTCTTCGCCAAGGACGTTAACGATATTTTACAGTGGATCGTCGGAGGTCTTTATGGAAGCTACGTTGCTGCCAATGTGCTCAAATGGTATTGGTGGCGTTTCAACGGTGCAGGTTTTTTCTGGGGCATGGTCGGCGGCCTGGTGCCGGCGCTCTCGTTTAGGTCAATTTTTGATGGCGTGCTAGATCTTTATACATTTCCACTAATGCTGTTGATCGCACTTATCGGTTGTATCGTCGGCACATTGATGACCAAACCGGTCGATGAAGAGATTCTGAAGAGCTTCTACCGAAACATTCGACCGTGGGGATTCTGGGGGCCAATTAAAGAGAAGGTAATGGCCGAAGACCCCAACTTTGTGCCAAATCAAGGCTTTAAAAATGACGCCTTGAATGTGTTAGTTGGTGTTATTTGGCAAACGTCGCTGGTCATTTTGCCAATTTATTTAGTGTTGCAGCAAGCCTTACCTATTCTGATTACGGCTATCATCGCGATAGTTTGTACGGCAATATTGAAGAAGACTTGGTATGACAAACTACCTCAAGATAGCTAGGAGAAAGGAATGACGTTATTTTCTCGCTTTCCAAAGGATTTTGTTTGGGGTACCGCCACCTCATCTTATCAGATTGAGGGTGCGGCTGAAGAGGGTGGCCGAGGGCCTTCCATCTGGGATACTTTTTGTGCCGTGCCAGGCAATATTTCCAACGGGGATACTGGCGACATAGCTTGTGATCATTATCACCATGTCGATGAAGATATTCGGCTAATGGCGCAGATGGGCGTAAAAGCGTATCGGTTTTCTATATCTTGGTCACGTATTCTGCCCGATGGTACCAGTCGCTCGGTAAATAAAGAGGGGGTCGATTTTTATAATCGAGTGATTGACAGTTGTCTCAAGCATGGTATTCAACCGTGGGCGACTCTGTATCATTGGGATTTACCACAAACATTGTATGAAAATGAAGACGGCTGGCTTGGTGACAGTATAGTCGACCGCTTTGCCGATTATGCCTTTGTGTGTTTTGCATCATTTGGAGATCGTGTTAAGAATTGGATTACCATCAATGAAGCATGGGTGGCATCTATTTTAGGCTATGGCCAAGGTGTCTTCGCTCCTGGTCACACGTCGAATGTGGAGCCTTATACCGTTGGACATAACCTGTTACTGGCGCATGCTAAAGCTGTTGATGTATATCGTAAAGGTTTTCAAAAGCAGCAGAATGGTCAGATTGGTATCACCAATAACTGCGACTGGCGGGAGCCTCTAACTGACTGCCCCGAAGATCGAGATGCGGCTCAGAGGGCGTTGGAATTTTTTGTTGGGTGGTTTGCAGATCCTATCTATCTAGGTGATTACCCTGAGAGTATGAAACAGCGCGTCGGTGATCGGTTGCCAAAAATTACCGAGCAGCAACGAGCGTTAATTAAAGGCTCAAGTGATTTCTTTGGACTAAATCACTACACCACAATGTTGGCCTCTGAGGCCAACGGTGATGTTGCCGAGCAAGCGGTTTATGGCAATGGTGGCCTGAGTGAGGACCAAGGTCTTGACCTCTCGGTCGATCAAAATTGGAAGCTTACCGACATGCAATGGGCCGTCGTTCCTTGGGGCTGTCGTAGGTTACTTGAGTGGATTGCTGAGCGTTATGGCAACCCAGATGTTTACATTACTGAAAATGGTTGTGCTTATGACGCCGACCTTATTGATGGTGAAGTTAATGATCAGAATAGAATTGAGTTTTACGCAAGCTATTTGGATGAATGTGCAATTGCAATTGAAAATGGTGTGAACCTGAAAGGCTACTTTGCTTGGTCGTTTACGGATAATTTTGAATGGGCCTCTGGCTATGAGAAGCGCTTCGGGCTGCATCATGTTGATTTTGAAACGGGTGCCCGAACCCCAAAAGAAAGTGCCAAGTGGTTTCGTGCTTTATTGACGAGTTCCACCGAAGGGGTTGAGCTAAAGACCGAAGGTACAAGAGTTCAGTTGCCAGAGTCGTCCGCCAAACAGGATAGCAATTTAACGTGAGATAATAAGTTGCTTATTCCTATACCCGTGAAGAATATCTAATTGGCGTAGGCTTGACGCTCGGCTCGGCTCAAATAGAAGGCCGCCATGGCTCCTATCGTGAGCAGCGCGGCGGCGACAAAAGGCGCGCCTGGCAAGTAGTAGATGGTATCGGCTTTAGTGAACTGTTGAAATGTGTAGGTCATAATCAGCGGGCTAACAATCGACGATATCGCTATAACCGAGGCGAATACACCTTGAAGTTCGCCTTGTTCGTCATCGCCAATTTGGTCGGCCATCATTCCCTGTAGGGCAGGGCCCACTACCGCCCCCAAGGCGGTGATTGGCATGCCTATAAAAACTAGCCAGCTGCTGTCAACAACGGTTAGAAAAGCGAATGCCACAACGGATATAAGCATGCCAATACTGGCGGTGCGCTCAACGCCGAACTGCCGAATCATAAGGCCCAAGACCACGACTTGAATGAAGGCGGCACAAATACCGTAGACAGCTAAACTTATGCCGATCATCTTGGGCTCCCAAGCAAATTTCTCGATCGTGAAGAAGCTCCAAACAGATGGGTAAACAAGATTTGCGGTTGAATAAATTACCGCGTAGCCTTTTTTGAGTTCATCAACTCTTCTAAAAATAATGCTAGTGGGTTTATTGGTTCCTTGTCGACGACCT
>JAESTB010000484.1 GCA_016763815.1 Arenicella sp. | reverse complement strand
TCAAGGTCGTAATCGACTGAAGGTAAGCCAAGGTATATCAAAATTGAGTGCCGGCCAGGCTAATTGAGCGGCAAGCAGAACGCCAACCGGCATTCCCACTACGCCCCAAAGTATTGTTGCCAACGAAAATTGACGAACAACTTTGTCGTGATAAACCAGTTCGCGCATGGGGTAACCCTCTGTAATGTTAAGACAATCCGGATTATTACTGAGCGATGCGTGGCGCAATTGATCCAGATCAAGTTTCGGATCAGTTCAGTGGTTATTCTCTGAAGACACACTATTTCTGGATAAAAAAATGCATAACACGCCTGCGCTGCCTGCAGACTTGCTTAAAAAATACGATACTCAGGTTCCCAGTTACACCACATACCCGACAGCGCCGCAATTTCATCAAGACTTTAACGGGCGTCATTTTGAGCAGCATTCGAGGCTCTCGAACGCTAGCCTGCTGCCTAAGGATTTATCAATATATGTGCATGCGCCCTTCTGCCACTCGCTAGACTCCTTAAGCGGATGTAGTAAGGTCATAACTCTGGCCAAAACTAAGAAACTAAACAGTTATCTCGAGCGCTTACTAGGCGAAATTACGATGCGAGGCAAACTGTTCAATGACCACCGACTGGTAAGCCAGATACACTATGGCGGTGCAACAGCTAATACTTTAAGTGTGGAACAGCTGGCAAGTATATTGGACCAAATCGCATTGCAATTTCACCTTGATTTACCGAGCAACTTGGAAATCAGCATCGAATTAGACCCGAGATACACTTCTCCGCTAGAGATAAGCGGCTTAGCTGAATGTGGAATAAATCACTTTAGTATCGGTGTACAGAGTTATTCTGAGAAAGTGCCGAAAGCGAATGACCGAGAGCTAGATAAAGAGCGTACCCTAGCGGTAATTGAAGCCGCTATGCGCTTTGCTAAGTCGGTTAATGTCAACCTAATTACTGGCTTGCCAATGCAGGACCTTGATAACTTTGAAGAAACTCTATCGAAAGTGATCGATACAGGTGTAACGCGCATCGCAGCCTATAATTTAGCTTACCTTCCTAAGCAAATTAAGGCGCACCAGGCGGTTGACGCCCCAACGCTCGGCGATACTGAGGCACGCCTTGCTTTGTCCTCTCTGGTGCGCCGTAAGTTACTGCAAGCGAGCTATAAATATATCGGTATGGATCATTATGTACTGCCAAGCGATAGTCTATCAATAGCTCGGAATCGAGGCACGCTTCGGCGTAATTTCCAAGGTTATACTACGCATAGGGATACTGACCTAATCGGCGTTGGATCATGTGCCATTAGCAAACTCGACACTGCATTTTCACAGAATGAATCTACCCTCTCACATTACTGTGAATTAATTGATGATCACCGCTTACCGATAGCCAAGGGCATCGGGCTAAGTAATGACGATCGCATCAGAGCCGATGTTATCCAGCAAATCATGTGTCGCGGCGAAGTCGACCTGAGTACTAAGCTTGGTCAATTTACCGAAACCAATAATACCACTCCTCTTTTTGAATACCTGACGAGGGAATTACTCGAATTAAAAAGCTTTGAACAAGATGGGCTTGTGTTACTCGACGGGCAAGGTTTTAAAATCACCGAAACTGGGCGATATTTCCTGCGCCCGATTGCCAGCGTATTTGATCGCTATTTAAATCCTATGTTCGATAAGCATATATTGCAATTTTCCAGAAAACTCTAGCGTCCATCATAAACTTAGCCCGGATAGATATAATAGGGGTACGCGGTTTCTGGGTAACTCTTGAATTGATATTTCGACTTTAGAAACGTGACTAGATCAATCAACTCTTCAATCGTCATAAGCTCATTGTAGTACTCCATTTTAGAGTTCCCGTTGTCGCTAATTTGATCTAGTGGGTAACCGTTTGCTAGGCGATGAGACGGGTTAATAATAGAGGTAACTAAATCACCGTAAGTTTGTACCCTAGAGGTCTCGCCTCCCAACTCTACCGCAATGCCCGCACTTTCGGTTAAGCGCCACTCATCATCATTAAATTCAGTGCCCGCCAAGGTGTGACAACGAGTACATCGATACTCAGTAAATAACTCACGGCCATTTTCAGCGATTCCTGGAGGAAGGCTGAAACCGCTGTTTGCAATCGGCTCATTACTACAGGCGACAATTAATAATAAGATGATCAACAGACTGGTTTTCGTGACCAGTGTTGCAACTGTTTTTTTAATTACTTGATTCATAACCGTCCCTCAGGCATTAGGGTTTCATTACTGGGTCTGAATGTATGCATTACTTGGAGCAGCGATACATTACGCGAGCAGATACTCTAGGTTAATGGCTTCAAGCGAGGTTTGATCTGAATCAATTACTCCTGAAATAAAACTAACGAGGAAAATATGACAGTTCAGCCTTATTTTATTTCACCGAACGAGTGATTTCATTAGGGGTTATAGACGCCTCTAAAGCATGACAATGCACCATACTTTCAAGCTTTACTCGATCAACAATCGTAACTAAACGATTTTTAATATCGATGACATTTTGTTGTTGAAAGCGTTTAAGTAGGCGGCTTATTGTTTCCGGTGCTAGGCCTAAGTGATTTGCTATATCTCGACGTGACATCGGTAAATGAAGCTCCATGCTAACGTGGCCTCTAGCGTGTAAACGCGACAACAAGTTGTGCAAGAACCCAGACAACTTTTGCTCTGCGGTTTGATCAAAGTGTTCTATCGGATTAACGTGCGAGTTATACAGATCTCGACTTAAAAGGTTAAAGACCTGCTTTTGCAGCGATGGCACATGCGAGCATAAGGCTTGCAGCTCTTCAAAATTCATTTCACATAGAACCACGGTATCCAATGCCTCAACGGTAAACCCATAGCGCTTAGCGTAAATCGCATCGAGTCCAAACAGCTCACCTGGCAAATGAAATGAGTGAATATACTCAGTACCAGCAGCATCGAACCTATATGACTTAGTCATACCAGATTTAACCGCGTATACGTTCTGAAACGCATCTCCCTGGCGTACTATTTTATCACCAGTGTGTTTTACCGCCGAGGTTGTGACGATTTCCTCAAGCTGGCATATATCCGCTTTATCTAACCCCAATGGCAGGCAAATTTCGCTC
>JAESTB010000483.1 GCA_016763815.1 Arenicella sp. | reverse complement strand
TTGGGTCACAGCCACCATCAATCATTCGACAAAGCCAGTACAGCGCCGCATCAGGGTCAGAGCCTCGTACCGACTTGTGCAAGGCCGAAATTTGATCATAAAAAGCGTCGCCGCCTTTGTCGAAACGGCGAGTGCTGCCGCCGGCTAATATATCGTTGATTAACTCAGCGGTGATTATCCCATCTTCGGCGAGGTCGGCGGCGATCTCCAACATGGTTAAAGCGCGGCGGGCATCGCCATCGACCAGTTCAGCCAAATGCAACTTATCCTCTTCGGCCATGCTCAGCTGCTGTGCGCCTAGGCCTAATTCGTGATCCTCTAAGGCGCGATTAATTAGGCCAACGATGTCCTGCGGCGCAAGCGATTGCAGCACATAGACTCTGACTCGAGAAAGTAATGCGTTGTTCAGCTCGAACGATGGGTTCTCGGTGGTAGCGCCGACAAACAGAATGGTGCCGTTCTCGATATGCGGTAAGAAGGCATCTTGCTGAGCTTTATTAAAGCGGTGAACTTCGTCGACGAACAATACCGTGTTGCCAAGACCGGCTTGCTGGCGGTCATGTGCCGTTTGCACCGCTTGGCGAATATCTTTAACGCCGGACAACACCGCCGATAGCGATACAAATTCAGCCTCACTTTGTGCAGCCAGTAGTTTAGCCAGCGTGGTTTTACCGGTGCCTGGAGGCCCCCAAAACACCATCGAATGCAGCTTGCCGCTCTCGATCGCGGTACGCAAAGGCTTATTCGGTGCTAGCAACTGGTGCTGTCCGGCAACCTCGTCTAAACATCGTGGACGCAGGCGATCGGCCAGTGGCCTATAATTATCAGCGGCGTTAATCGGACTGTCTCGAGATAGCAGGGTTAGTGGCCATTGAAGCCAAGCAACTGATCAGACCAAGGCAACTGTTCAGGCTATACAAACTAGGTCTATTCAACTTAAGGCAATTCAACTTAAGGTAACTCAACTTCAGCCATGATCTTCCATGTACCTTGCTCTTTCGCTAACCTCAGGCGCTTGCGTGAGTTTTCCACAACACTACCCGCTTGATAGTGTTGATTAAACTCGACCACCGCAGAGCTTAGTTGCTCGAGCATGACAACGTCAAAATCAGCCAATTCAATAACAATGTTTTTATCAGGGCTAACTCGAGACATTCGTTTGACTTGCCATTGTTCAAAAGACTGATCATTTGCCGGCTTAAAATTTGAACTATAGCTCAATAAATACTTGTTTAGGTTACCGTTTGACCAGGCCTCGCGCCAGCGTTCAACCATGTAACTAACTTCAACTTTAACCAGCGACTCAAGCTCATCTTCGGCTGGCAACAAGATTCGCTCTAGTTGCTCGACCCTTGCTTGGCTGATTTGGGCGGCGACTTTGGCTTGTTGTTTAGCCAACAATAATCGCCCAGCTCGTTGCTCTGCAGTGAGTGATTCTTCTGGTGCCTGGTTGATTTCTCGATTCGAACTGGGTACCACTTGAGCACCCATCGACGCGTCGTTTTGGCCAGCGCTTTGAGGCATATTTATCAGGCTGGCTAGCCTCGGAGCAGACTCGCTTTGGGGCAATACATCATCATCTGACTCTGGCTGCTTAAACTCAGGTGCAACAACACTGACTTGAGCCGTCTGTTCAGACGCACTCAAAATGCCAAAGGCTCTAAGCAAAAACACGACAAGCAATAATGCGACGATTGCCAGAGTCCAGACTCTTTTACTATTGGCTATAATTTTCTCGTGCACCCAAAAGCGGTGATAACACTGTAGGCAACGATATGGCCGCTTGGCAATAAAACGCATGGTTAAGGCATCGAATTGTTGCAGCCTTGAGTAAGCTATTCGGCTAGCGCTACACTTAGGGCAGTGTAAGGTCGATGTTCGACCTTGGTTCATTTCTGCGATAGGCTGATCCGGCCCCTCACCCAAGGTCGGATTTTGCTTCGGAGTGATGCTTTCGTTAGACACAATTATGTAACCTGTTAATTAGCTTACCTTATTCGTCAGTGACACAGCCCATCGAGGCATCTTTAACGCAACGAATATACTTGCCCAGTGTGCCACGGGTTGCCTTTAACTCAGGTGCGACCCAAGCGAGACGACGCTTCGCTAGTTCCTCATCAGAGACGTTCATCTCTATCTTATTATTGACCGCATCTAGGGTCACTATATCGCCGTTTTCTACCAAAGCAATGCCGCCACCCTCTTGGGCCTCTGGTACTACATGGCCAACAATAAAACCGTGCGAGCCACCGGAAAAACGGCCATCGGTGATCATTGCAACGTGTTCGCCTAAACCGGCGCCCATAATTGCAGAGGTTGGCTTAAGCATTTCAGGCATACCTGGGCCGCCTTTTGGGCCTTCGTAGCGAATCACAATCACGTCGCCTTTATTGATCTTACCTTCTTCAAGTGCGGCAATCATCGCTTGCTCGCCGTTGAAAACCGCTGCCGGACCAACAAATTTTTCACCTTCTTTGCCAGTCACCTTTGCCACCGAACCGCCAGTCGCTAGGTTGCCTTTGAGGATTTGAATGTGACCTGTACGCTTAATCGGCTGGTTCATCGGCTTGATAATGTCTTGGCCGTCTTTCAATCCAGGCAGATCGGCTAGGTTTTCAGCAAGGGTCTTACCTGTTACGGTAATACAGTCACCGTTCAACAAGCCTTCTTCTAGCAAAAACTTCATCACCGCTGGGGTGCCGCCAATATTGTGCAGATCGTTCATCACGTATTGGCCACTTGGCTTTAAATCAGCCAAAAATGGAATTCGATCACTGACGCTTTGAAAGTCATCTACGGTCAAATCAATGTCTAGTGCGCGGGCCATAGCAATTAAATGCAACACCGCGTTGGTAGAGCCGCCTAAGGCGACGATCACAACCATGGCGTTCTCGAACGCCTCTCGTGTCATGATATCGCGCGGCGTTAGATCAAGCTCTAATATATTCTTCAAGGCGGCACCGGCGGCCAAACACTCGTCTACTTTTTCTTGATCAATGGCGGGCGATGAAGCGCTATAAGGCAAGCTCATGCCGAGCGCCTCAATTGCGCTGGCCATGGTGTTGGCCGTGTACATGCCTCCGCAGGCACCGGCCCCAGGACATGATTTCTCGACAATTTGCTGTCGATCTTCATCAGTAATCGTTTCAACCAAAAACTGACCGTACGCTTGAAAGGCTGAAATTATGTCTAAATTTTGGCCATTATGGACGCCGGGTTTAATTGAACCGCCGTAGACCATGATGGCCGGTCGGTTTAAGCGCGCCATGGCGATCAAGCAGCCTGGCATGTTTTTGTCGCAGCCGGGAATCGCAATTAGGCCATCATAAAACTGTGCCGCCATAACGGTTTCAATCGAATCTGCAATAATGTCGCGCGATTGCAAAGAATAGGCCATGCCCGAAGTGCCATTGGTGGTACCGTCGCTGACGCCAATGGTGTTAAAGCGCATGCCAACTAAACCGCTATCAACCACGCCTTTTTTCACATGGGCGGCTAAGTCGTTCAAATGCATGTTGCAGGTGTTGCCTTCCCACCAAACACTGGCGATGCCCACTTGGGCCTTACTCATATCGGCTCGCGTTAAACCGGTGCCGTACAACATCGCTTGGCCTGCGCCTTGAGATTTTGGTTGCGTAATAGTGGCGCTGTGTTTGTTTAGATTTTTATCTGACATGGTGTAATGCTAACAAGGCTGCAAATTAAGTCTGGTAGCCGATTTTACACCCGTCAGAGGTTTAGAGGAATTTATTTTAGCCGGATTTTTCAGCGCCAAGCGCCTCTAAACATTACTAGCATGACTTAACATAGTTAGCCTAGCAATAACAACGCCGACCAGTGGTTAACCAGCGTTAAACCATTACGCCTCTTAGCGAGTTCGGCAGCGCCTCGGTAATGGTCACATCAACTAACTGGCCAATAAGGTCGTGCGAGCCATCAAAATTAACCACTCTATTATTCTCAGTTCGGCCTGAAATTTGAGTTTGATCTTTGCGTGCAGGTCGATCAACTAATACCGTTTGCCTGCTGCCGACCATGCTTTCACTAATCGCAAAAGCCATTTCGGTAATGCGTTTTTGTAAGCGAGCCAGGCGCGTCTTTTTGACCTCCATCGGTACGTCATCGGCTAAATCAGAGGCTGGAGTTCCTGGCCGAGCGCTGTAGATAAAGCTAAACGAAAGGTCGTATCCAATCTGTTCAATTAGATCCATAGTGTCTTCAAAATCTTGATCTGTCTCACCGGGGAAACCAATAATGAAATCTGACGACATGCTCATGTTCGGTCTAATCTTACGAATTTTCTCAATGATTTTCACATAGTCAGCGGCCTTATAACGGCGTTTCATGGCGGCTAAAATTGAGTCTGAACCTGATTGCACTGGCAGGTGCAAATGGTTTACTAACTTGGGCACATCGGCGTACACGTTGATTAAACTGTCAGTAAACTCTAATGGATGCGAGGTGGTGTAGCGAAGTCGTTCTATGCCTTGAATTTCGGCCACGTAACGAATCAGCAAGGCGAAATCAGCCACTGAGCCGTCGTGCATTTTGCCCCAATAGGCATTAACGTTCTGACCCAATAAAGTGACTTCGCGAATCCCCTGCTCTGCCAATGCGTTAACCTCAGCAAGCACATCATCAAATGGGCGCGAGAACTCTTCTCCACGAGTATAAGGCACCACACAGAACGAACAGTATTTGCTGCAGCCCTCCATAATTGATACAAAAGCGGTTACGCCGTCGACTTTCGGCGTGGGTAAATTATCGAATTTTTCCATTTCTGGAAATGAAATATCAACTGTCGAGCTGTGATTCTTGCTCACCTCATCATACATTTGTGGCAGCTTGTGCAATGTTTGTGGGCCAAACACGATGTCGACGATAGGCGCACGCTTGATGATTGCATCGCCTTCTTGAGATGCGACACAGCCGCCGACACCGATCACAAGATCTGGTTTTTTAGCCTTTAAATGCTTCCAACGCCCCAATTGATGAAACACTTTCTCTTGGGCTTTTTCGCGCACCGAACAGGTATTGAGCAACAGGATGTCGGCTTCGGCTTCAACTTTGGTAGATTCAACACCGTGAGAATGGTTTAGCGAGTCGAGCATACGATTGGAATCGTATTCATTCATCTGACAGCCAAAGGTCTTAATAAAGACTTTTTTCGGGCTAACGCCTTCAGGCAGCGTTGCCTTGGCTCTTGAGCTTACAAAAGCCTTTGAGCTAGCAACAGCCGCTGACTCGGCCGACACTTTTGGCGCCGAAATGTTTTCAACTCTGATTTTAGAAATAGATGATTCAGTCATGACGATACTCAATTCTGCAAAATACCCACAATTGGGAATACTTTCGCTTTAAAGAGGCCTTAGCATAACTCAGATCTCTTTAAGTATTTGGGGCGAGTATTTTACCGACATTCGAGCGATTTCCAAATCCCTTAGACCGAAAATTCAGGTCTTAGCGCTTTATTAACGATATTAGTGCTTTATTAGCAATAAAAGCAAACGCGTCCAAGCTAAAACGGCATTTCGGCAAGCGTAAAACCACCAGCGGCGGGCGGTCAAACAGATTGGAGACAGCAGGAGGTGTTAAACCGCACCGGCTCGGCCTATCGCTGATCAGCCATTGACACCTCTATTTACACCTCGAATAGTCGATCATGGTTCTGAAGGTGAGATTTATACGGCCTTCGGCATTAGCTCGCTTAGGTATCTGGTGTTGCCAGCGAGGTTGAGTTAAGCCTCGCATCATCAGCAAACTCCCATGTTCGAGTGCCATTTTGTTGGTATGAGATTTTTCGACCTTGTGCCTCAGGTGAAAGTCACGCCGCGCACCAAGGCTAAGCGATGCGATCACTGGGTTGCGGCCAAGTTCGGGCTCATCGTCACTGTGCCAGCCGACAGAATCTTGACCGTCGCGATAGTAGTTAACTAGCACGCTATTAAAGCTATCACCTGTCCGCGTTTCGATATCAGCTTTAATCTCAAGCAGCAATGGGGAGAAAGCAGAAGCGGTCATGGTCTGATTCGAATAGGATAAATCCATCCAAGGCTCACCATACCAACAGGACAACCTTGGTGCTAAATGTTGTTTGCCATAGACCGTGAGCCGATCTTGGCGCCATTGCGTTTGTTCTAAAAGTTGCTTATACAAGGCCCAACTTCGATCACTTGGGTAAAACTCGGGCCAATATTCGAGCTCGGCCTCAAAAAGTTTCAAGACATGCGTCTTGCTTTCGAACATTGATGACTGATATTGATGCTTAGGCATACAAGTTGTTGAGGTAGTTGCTTTATAATGCGTCGCTTAATTAGAAGAGACACCAGCATAACCCGACGAACGGATAAAAATACCTGTAATGCCTTCACTTTTCGTTGGAAAACTTGCCAATAGCTAGCTATTGGCTGCCTTTTCCGCCTCAATTGAAGAAATTTCAAACTATTTTTATCCCGTCCCTGAGTTATGCTGAGGCCTCTACAAATATACCAACTTTTGAATCTGTGCAGGTGAAAAATGCAATTTAATGGCAGTGACAGTTATATCTCAACCGACGACCTAAGCCTGGCGGTAAACTCGTCTATCATTCTACAACGCCCTCTTTTGATTAAGGGCGAGCCTGGCACCGGTAAAACAATGTTGGCAGAAGAGGTGGCGGCCTCGTTGGGCAAGCGCTTAATTCAGTGGCACATCAAATCAACCACCAAAGCTCAGCAAGGCCTATACCAGTACGACGCAGTATCACGCCTGCGCGACTCGCAATTGGGCGACGCTGACGTAAATGACATTGGCAACTATATTGACAAAGGTAAAATGTGGGAAGCCTTCGAAAGTGATGAGCAGGTGGTTCTGCTAATTGACGAAATTGACAAAGCCGACATCGAGTTCCCAAATGACTTGTTGGTTGAAATCGACAAAATGGAGTTCTTTGTTTACGAAACCGGTGAAACGATTAAGGCCAAGCATCGCCCGATTATTATCATCACCTCTAATAATGAAAAAGAATTGCCAGATGCGTTTTTACGTCGCTGCTTCTTCCACTTCATTAACTTCCCTAATCGCAACACCATGGAACAAATTGTTGCGGTACATCATCCGCAAGCTAAGAAAACCTTAGTTAAGGAAGCGCTAGACGTATTTTTTGAAGTGCGTTCAGTACCCGGCATGAAGAAGAAACCATCGACCTCTGAGTTAATCGATTGGTTGAAATTACTCATGGCCGACGACATTCCTGATGAAATCTTAAAAGATCGCGATAATCATAAGGCTATTCCGCCTCTTTACGGCGCGCTATTGAAGAATGAACAAGATGTTCAATTGCTCGAGCGCCTAGCGTTCATGCATCGTCGCGAAACGCGCAACCAATAAGCCTCTAAACTATCATGCTGCTTAATTTTTTCCAGACTTTGCGCCGTCAAAAACTGCCGGTCACTTTTCGTGAACTATCAGACTTGATCACCGCGTTAGAACATCGCATTGTCTTTGCCGACATGGAACAGTTCTACTATCTTGCCCGCACCATTATGATCAAAGATGAGAAGAACTTCGACAAGTACGATCGCGCCTTCAAGGCTCACTTTACCGAACTCGAAAAGCTCGATGACTTCATCGAAGCATTGATTCCTGAAGATTGGCTACGCAGTGAGTTTCTTAAAACGCTGACCGACGAAGAGAAAGCCAAAATTGAAAGCCTTGGTGGGCTCGAAGAGCTGATCGAAACCTTCAAGAAACGCCTCGAAGAACAGAAAGAACGCCACCAAGGTGGCAGCAAATGGATTGGCACAGGCGGCACCTCGCCATTTGGCAATGGTGGCTTCAACCCAGAAGGTATTCGAGTTGGTGGCGAAGGCGGCAACAGTTCAGCGGTAAAGGTGTGGGACCGTCGCGAGTTTAAAGATTTAGACGACAGTATTGAACTCGGCACCCGTAATATTAAAATGGCGTTGCGCCGCTTGCGTAAGTTCGCACGCTCAGGCGCTGAGGACGAATTAGACCTAGCCGACACCATTCACTCAACCGCACATAACGGTGGCCTGCTTGATATTAAGATGGTTCCTGAACGCCGAAACGCGGTTAAAGTGCTATTGCTATTCGACGTCGGCGGTTCGATGGGCCCCTACGTGAAAACCTGCGAAGAACTATTTAGCGCTGCGCGCATTGAGTTTAAGCATATGGAGTACTTCTACTTCCATAACTTTATTTATGACGGTCTGTGGCAAAACAGTGAGATGCTCTACGACGAAGTCACCGCTACCCATGACATTTTGCGTAAATACGGCAACGACTATAAAATTATCTTCGTAGGCGATGCGGCAATGGCCACCTATGAGATTACGCATTCAGGCGGCAGCATAGACTTTATGAATCGTGAGCCGGGTGCTAACTGGCTGAAGCGTTTCAATGATAACTACGACAAAATGGTGTGGCTAAACCCGACTCCAAAGCAGTATTGGCAACACACACATTCGACTAAGATTATTCAAGACTTGATGGAAGACCGCATGTACCCGCTGACACTCAAAGGCATGGAAGAAGCAATGGGTTACTTAAGCCGATAATACGATGCAACTAACGCCTATCTAAATACCTAATTTAGCCGGGCGTTTTTATCCGTTGCGCTTTGCGCGCGCGACGCAAACCATTCTGGTGGCGAAGCTGGTCCATCGAGTAAATGCCAAGTGCCAACCAGATAAAGCTAAAGGCTATCATGGTCTGCAAGCCGAATGGTTCAGCATAAATAAGCACGCCGATCATCAGTTGCAAACTTGGCCCAATATACTGAACCATACCCATTGCGGTCATACTTATCCGCTTTGCCGCCGCGGCGAACAACACCAGCGGAATAAGCGTAAACAAACCACCAAGCACCAACATCCACGCATTGCTTGGCCCAGTAAAAAACTGTCCACTTCCTTGCACCTCGATGTAAGACAAATACACCCCAGCCGGTATGAGAAAGAACATGGTTTCGATTGCCAAACCATGCGTCGCTGGCACACTGACTGATTTCTTAACCGCTGCGTACAATGCGAAACTTATCGCCAGAACAAATGATATCCATGGGAATGCCCCATAGGAAACGACTAGGTATATGACACCCAGCGTGGCGATCGATAAAGCTAAAATCTGACCTCGTCGCAACACTTCACCAAATAAAACCACGCCCAATGCGACGCTGATCAGCGGATTCATAAAATAGCCTAGCGAGGTTTCGACTAAGTGGCCAGTGTTAACCGCCCATATAAACACCGCCCAGTTTACTGACACCAAGGCTGATGCGATAAACAGTTTAAATAACAATTTGGGTTGTGAGAATACAACTTTAAATTCTCGCCACTGGCGGCTAACAATAATCAGCAGGGTTACCAGCACAAAAGACCACACCATACGATGCATCACAATTTCGACGCTATCGACATGACTAAGCTGCTTCCAAAATATTGGAATAAAGCCCCACCAGGTGCACGCCGCAACTGCGTAGATTATACCTAGGTTGTTTTTCATAAGACGATGGGCTTTAGCTGTAAACGAAACGAGGCCTCAGCATAACTCAGGGACGAAATAAAAATAGGTTGGAATGCCTCCAATTGAGGCGGAAAACGCGGCCAATAGCCAGCTATTGGCAAGTCTAGGTGCCCTCGGGGTATTTTCAACGAAAAGTGGAGGCGTTACAGACATTTTTATTCGTTCGTCGAGTCATGTTGAGGTCTCGAAAGGCAAGCGTATCATGTGTTAGGGTATCCAGGCCGATAAACAAACGCATAAAAACACCATGAAAAAATCTCTTATCATTCTAACGATCAGCTTGCTGAGCAGCAACGCAATGGCCGCCGATGTTGTGGTTAATTGTGGCGCAACAATTGATGTGCAAAATCAGACCCTGACCGGGCCAGTTAGCTTCGAAATCACGGATGGCCGCGTCAGTGCGATAAATGGCACAAGCTCAGCGAAAGAGACTATCGATCTAAGCGACTCAACTTGCCTGCCCGGATTAATCGATATGCATGTGCACTTGACCTCACAAAGTAGCCCACGCTCATATATCGAAGGTTTTACCTTAAATACCGCCGACTACGCTTTTAGATCAGTCAAATATGCAAAAGTTACCTTAGATGCTGGCTTTACCACAGTGCGCAACCTTGGTGATGATGGCACCATCACTAAATCGCTACGTGACGCGATTGCCCAAGGCCTAGTTCAAGGCCCACGTATCTTCACC
>JAESTB010000482.1 GCA_016763815.1 Arenicella sp. | reverse complement strand
TGCTTTGTCGACATTGGCGCGTTGTAAGGTAGCGATATCCTCTGCAGCTCCAGTATTGTGAAGCAAATTTTGCTCTACTAAACTTTGCGGCAACCCCTCTGGATATTTTCTCGACAGTAGATGAACGGGTAAATCTTTCAGCTCATCGGTTGCGGCTATCTCCGCTAGCAATCTTGAAAGGTATCGCTCAGTATCATTATTTGGTGTGTTAATAATTTGAATCTGTCCGTTCATTTTCTTCCATACCCAGAAGCCTTTACGCTTCTTCTCTGTAATAATTACACGCCATTCGATCACTTCGGTTATTAAACTTGTAAGTACCGAAATGGCAAATATAAATAAACTAACGATGGTCGTCAGTCTGCCCCAAAAAGTTGTTGGGAAAAAATCACCATAACCAACGGTTGTGATGGTGACCAATGACATCCATAAAGCATCAGCTGGTGATATCTTCTCGAACTGGACCATTGCAATTGAATTGATGCTAATAAGAATCAACAATATCGCGATTAAAAAGCCGATTCGTTTGCCAATGCTTGTCGATAAATGTTTAGTTAGTTGCCGCTTTCTCCTGCGCCGAGCGTAAGAGCCAATTGCGTGCTTTATAGCATTCACTCGCCTTTACTCTCATCTTTTTCGCAAACGGCTTCGATTGTCTTTGTTACTGTATCGGCGGCTGCCCGCAAAGCCTGCACTTCTGCTTTGACTCGATTTAATGATTTTTGCATCTTGAATAATTCGTCTTTTTTTCTAATGAGAGCATTTTGCGAATCATCGTCACTAGAGAATGTCGTTGATATATCGTTTGATATGTAACTTTTTATTTTCACTTTGTCGATATGGTCAAGCTGGTAGCGTATTGCCAGTTCGGCTAGTTCTGAATCAGTAAATGAGAGGCTAATACGTTTTCTAGAAGGCTCGGCGATTGGTAGCCCTAAGTGTTCACGAACAATCGCACTTGGGGTTATGTGTCTTCTGGCTGCGGCCAGTCGCAAAACCGTGTCGAGGTCTAGGTCGAAATCGAAGGCAATTTGTGTAGACCTGATTTTTTCGCTTGAAGAAATATTGGCGGATTCTTTAGCCCACTTGTCATTTTTACCGATTAGGTCGGTTTTTTTCTTGTTAGTCATGACAAAGGTATGTATCAACAACGTTAGCTTTAACGGTTACTTCACAATAAACATCGGTCTCTCCATCAGACCAAATTTCAATGCTCAATGAATTGCGATCATTACCACCTTCAAGTTCAAAATAGGTAAATTGTTGCGAGCCGTCTTCGTAAGTCGAAATACCTAGCTCACGACGATCCGATTCATAGTAATAGCCAATGCCATCGGCGACCGTTCTCTGGTATGACTTATCTATCCAAAGCTGTAGATCCTCAGGCAGGTTTTCAACTGACGCTTGTAGGTTGACTTGAGACAAGCCGCCATCAAAGACATCGGCAAAGTCGTCTTCGTCAAAAATATCAGGAACCTCAGAACGTTTTAATTTACGACCAAATGTAATGGTGTTTTCATCGCTATCGTAGGCGGCTGAAAATCGATGTCCTGAGGCATGTCGTAAGGTGAAGTCGGCGCTTAGGTCTTGATCGAAATCGTAAGTTCCGATTTTTTCAACCGTGAGAGTTTCATCTGAAATGCCATTAGGCAAAACATCCCTAGGTTTGAATACAATGAGGTCGTTAAGCTGTAAGTCTGAGAATACCGTAACAGTCCGAGCTTCTCGTTGTTTCTTTTTTCTACCAAACATTTATAGTTCCTTTTGAATTGAGAAGGGCTCAACTTCAGCCCCTCTTCCTTTGAACAACATGGCTTATGACTTGGTTAACGAGGCTAGAATATCATCCGCGCTGGTGCCTGTCTCGCCGATACCTGCAGCGGCTAGTTGCGAATCCAGATCATCGGCTTTTGTTGCCTCACTCATCCAATCATCCGCCGCCATTTTAGCCTCAACATTTTCTTGACGCTGTTTTACACGGTTTTTTGCGCGTTCAATACGTTTGCGATCAGAGTTAACCGATGGCGTTGAACTGATGACTTGCTGCTGCACTTTGTAAACTGCTTCGAATGTTTTTAATTGCTCTAGATCAATTTGATCTTGCTGCAGCTGTGTTTCAAATGTTTTGACTTTTGAAAGCAACATATCAACTTGGCCAGTCAAATTGTCAGCATTTTCTTTTACGCCGACTCGCTGGTTGGTTAAATCAGCCACTCGTTGAGCGGTCTTTTGAGCTAGGTCCATTTTCTCTTCGCTGACCAATTGCTTTGCTTTAGTTGTGTAGCTAACTATGTCTTCGTCGATGTCACTTACTTGCGTTTGCAACTTGATAGCTTGCGCCTTGAGATTGCGAATTGACACATACGACTTAGCAATACTAGATTTTCCATCTCGAATTTCTTGCTCGAGAATAGTGATCGCTTGGTGATCTATAATTGCTTCGCCGGCATTGCTTACATTGCCTCGTAATGCGGTCATTAAACTTTTTAAAATACTCATAAATACTCCATTTGGGTTGTGTTAGTTTTTAAAATCAGTGCTTATGCTTCGACAATAAATTCGGCCAGGGCAGCCATCAGTTCGTCATAATTCGACGCTTGCACTTCAAGCTCGTACACTAGATTTTCAATTGTTGTGTTAATCGCCATAGAGCCGAACAGCACATAGCGATCATCGTTTTGAATGCTTACTGATGATAAAACCATGGGTAGGGATATGGCTAAAAGGGCGCGATCAAGTTCAGCAACACGGCTCGGAGTAACGCTGGCCACTGAAAATAACGGAGTGATAGACAACAACTGATTCTCTGTCGCAATCAATACAATTTCGACATCAGGGTTGTTGTTATTTTCGATCTTGACGTTCGAGCCATCATCACTGACCGTCGCGTTAAGAACTGAATCTGTTTTTACGCTTAGATAATTTATTTGATCCGCGATCTCTCGCAATTTCTCGTTCATAGTATTTTCTCTAGTTAGGGTTATTCACGAATACTCCCTGTTTTTTACGCCAACCATCGGAATGGTATTTGTATAAAACGGGATTGCTTAATTGGTTGGGTTTAATCTTGTCTACATCATCATAAAACGACTTTGGAAAACTAAAGGCACCAACAATAAAATCTCTATCAACAAAGTCGCTATTAATGACTTTACTTGACTCCAAATTGTTCAATCGCTCATATGGTGGGCGACCGTTTTCAGTCGCAATTGTCCAACCCCATTCGCCAAATGATGGAATATTGGCATGATATTGGTCCACCTGAAAACCGGCTTCACTTACGGTAACGCCAATCGATAGAAAGGCGTCTTTACTGTGGTATGGACTAGTCGACTGAATAACAAGAGCGCCATCGCCGCTCAGTAGCTCAGATAATTGACGATAAAAATAAGCGCTGTATAGCTTATTGAGGTCAGGATGATTCGGGTCGGGTAAATCAACAACGATGACATCATAATATTGTCGTTGAGCGACCAACTGTTCAATGTACAAAAACGCATCACTATTTACCACCGAGACTCGCGCGTCGGAGAGTGCATCTTGGTTGAGCGATAAAAGCCGATTACTCAACCATGAGGGAGCCAACTCATCTTGGCCCGTGAACAGTTGAGTCATTGCTGGATCTAAGTCTACAAGCGTAATTGAATCAGGCTGATACCGTAGAATTTCACGCGCGGCTAGACCATCGCCACCACCAATAACAAGCACATTCTTATGGCGCGCTGATATCTCCATGGCTGGCGACACCAACATCGCGTGGTACAGGTTTTCGTCGGCTGACGAAAACTGCAAACGGCCATTAATGTACAAATTCAGAATCGACTGATTGGTTCCGCCAACGATTCGAGAGGTGATCACTAAGTTTTGGAATCGAGTGTTATTTGCGTACACAACTTTATCTGTATACAGCATGCTGTTCATAGAATTGATCCAGGCACTGCCATTGATCAAAACGGTAATCAGCAGCATTCCAACCACCATTTTCAAAAACACCAGTACCGTTACGTATCGAATTTCCTTCCAAAAAGAAACCGTAAACACAGCGCCAATAATAAGGTTTAGAAGTGCCGTCGAGGCTGCTACTATTACAATAGGTTGTGATAGGCAGAACATCACCCATATCACCGCGCCTATGCCACCGCCAATGTAATCAAAGCCATACACCGTTCCGGCATTATTGGAAATATTCTCATAAAGGTCTTCACGAATTCGCGCGATTAACGGAATCTCCATGCCAACGAAGAAACCCAGTATGGCTCCTATAACAAAAGGCACCACCTTGGCAATTTCACGCAAGGCATAAACAGGCCCACCATCAGCGATAATACTGGGGTCGAGACCAAACGTTTGTTGAAGCTCCGACGGTAAAACAAATGCATATGAGACAACGGTGGCCATTAACAGGATTGATGCGCCCCCCACGGCCGAAATGATCGCTTCTAACCAAGCAAAACCTGAGTAGGGGTTTTTAATCGCTCGAGCAAAAAAAGCGCCCACGCCCATTGACGCAACCATCACACCTATCATTCCGTAAACGGCGGTATCTAGCGTACCCAGTACGCGCCCAGCATAGTGAGCTAACAAGTACTCGTATACGATTCCGCAAGCGGCTCCTACTGTCATAATCGACAGTAGGAGAACGTCTTGGCGTCTGCGCAGTGTTTTTGTTGTCATTTGCGGCACTTTTAACTGATCAATTTTTACTAGGCAATATAGGCCGTGGCCATGAATGCTAAGCCTACAAACAAAGCGGCTTCGACAGCGGCAACACCAATATTGTTTTGATGATCAACTTCTTCCACCACATTGACCTTGAACAACACAATCGGTAAGAAAATTCGATAACCAACCCAAACAAGAATTGTTAAGCCTAAAGCCGTGCCTAACCATGTGAGCGCAATCGCGGCTAAGGTTGAGGAATCACCATCAACGACCACACTGGTTGCACTAATGACGATGCCCGTTGCCAGCAACTGGCCCGCATAACGAAGTGCAATGGCGGTATTACCAGACGCAATGGCCTGCGGCCATGTACTCGCGACATCAAACCCTTTCTCTGAATTCTTTGCGTTACGCATGGAGTAAATTGCTGAGCGAATAATCACTACCACGGCTAGTACAAGTTGAGAAACTGCAAAGACAACCAGTATCGGAACAATCCCATCTAAACCATCTGAGTCTATCCAAGTAATCGTTTTCTTAGCGATTAACCCAACGATGGCCATATTCGTGGCAACGACAATCGCCGCAGCCATATTCCCATTACTAATCTCTTTTGCTAAGGAGACACCGCGAATAACCAGTTTGTCTTGAATCAAAACGCCTGCCATCATCATCGCATAGCCCAAAATTCCATAGACAATCAGGCTCATAATTTCTTCACTGATGACCGCCATCGACTCTCCTGACATAACACCTGTCAGCATTAATATGAGGCCTAAGGCACCACCGGCAATTGACACGCCAAAGGCGGCATTATCGCTTTTATCTAGCTCTTGTTTGGCGTTAACACCAAGGTACTTTGCCAATATAAAGCGCACTGGTAATACGAACGCGATAATAATTAGGATATTTACAGCAAGGGTATAAAATTGATTTAGTTCCATGATTTTATCCTCTATTTACCGCCGAACGATGAACGTCCGCGGCTCGATGATCTTGAGTTATAACGACTGGACCGTGACGATGTACTGCCGGTCGATGATCGAGCTTTGCCGCTTTGTGTTTTGGCATAAGAGCTTGTTGTACCAGAACCACTACTCTTGCGCGCATAAGACGATTTAAACGTGGGCTTGGCGCCGCCATTCGACCCTTTCAGCGTCGGCTGTGATCGAGCGTAAGAACTCTTAAACGTTTTTCCTTGCGACGAGTATTGCTTCTTGGTTCGTTGTAAGGCCTCATTTTGATTAGCCCGGCCTGATGCCGATGAATATGTATTACGTCCATAATCATGGTAGTAGGATGGTCTTCTACTATTAGACCAGCCGCCGTAAGACATTGGGCTCGAAAACAGTCGAGAGAACATCGCGTACTGCCCATAGAACGCCCAAAAGCTAGTGCCATTAGAGCGTTGTTGCCACTGCCCATAGTTAGTGTTGCCAACATATTCAGACCCGACAGGTGCCGATGTCACAGCCTCTCCTAGGTATTCCAGCTCGCGCAGTTTAGGCAAGTCACCATCGGTGAAATCAGATAACACGTTGATGGCATCAACTAACATCGCGTCGTAATCCTTAGTCGCGGAGTTAATATCATCTAACTCAGTGGTTAGACTTTGCGCAGTTTGTATGTTGTCTAAAGCCGTCGCTATCTTTTTACGAGCAGTTTCAAGCCTAGTTTTTATTGATAAGTAGGTGGGTCCACGAACAGTCCCTTCAGATGCCAGAACATCAATAATATTTGTAAACTCAGGCTTTCTGCTTGTAGCCGCAGCGGCGTATGACTTCAATACCACCGCGTTAGTAATGGTTCCATTATTAAGGCTAGTAGTCAGATAATTAAAGCTATCGGTCGCAAGACCTTCACTGATATCCAACTCATTTTTTAGCTTTGTTTTTCGATCTATTTGTGGCATGCCATTTCCACACGCGGACAAAAATATGCCGAGTATGACCATGGCTAGTAATTGGCGAACTCGCATTACTTCTCCTGTTTTTATGGTTGAGCTAATTTATTTAGGTTGTTTGCAACGTATGGTCGATCGCTCTGATCATGCTGCTGCATATGTGCGTTGACCTGAAGAGTGTCGAGGGAATCGCCTAAAGTCATAATATGACACAATATCCCTTATTATTTCTGCAATGTCAATTAATTTGACATATTATGTCAAATGTATTGTTCCCATAAAAGCTCAAATATAGAGACTTTAAATAGGACTCGTATCATAAACGAGTTGAGACTCAATCGCTAAATTGAGATTATTTATTCATGGCTTCGTTATGCCGTCACTATTAATGGTGAAATAATATGCCCGGTTGAAATGCCTTAGGCAGAGAAACAAGGATGGCGGCTTGCCTTTGCTAGTGTCTTAAAAGGGCAAAGAGCCCCCTTGAACTTTACTTTTCAATTAGTCAGAACCATACTCGGAACGGACAATTGGCATTTTCAAAAAACTAATTTGTGTGCCCGAATATTACAAATATCTCGGCACGATGCCGGATAACAAAACTGTTATACGTAAATCAGAATCGTAGAGAATTCAATGAATCTAAATGAGTTTCCAGTGAGCGAGAATATGCAGCTTAAGGGGCCAAAGTCCTTTTTTCAGACCAGCTGATCTGTGTAAACGGCTCTGACCCCTTAGATTTGATTGAAACTACAGCGACTAGCCGAGTACAGAAGCTCTCTCCGTTAGCACAACTTCGCGAGAACCGTGCAAGAAAGGACTATGATTCAGTCTTGTTTAATTTAAACGTAATATGGGGTTCAAAGTTAGTCTTGGATCTCTTTCTCGCCATCCCGGCT
>JAESTB010000481.1 GCA_016763815.1 Arenicella sp. | reverse complement strand
TGATTGATGCAGAGCAAATTCAACGAGAGATTGCCAATAATATTGACGATTTCGTTCGTTATGAGCCTGGCGTGTCGGTAGCTGGCGGTGGGCGTTTTGGCTTGAGTAGCTTTTCAATTCGTGGTGTCGGCGGCGATCGCGTACTTACCTTGGTTGATAGCACACCCACTGCCGATGAATTTTCGTTTGGGCCATTCTTATCATCAAGAAGAGACTTCGTTGATATTGACGCACTGAAGTCAGTAGAAATAGTTAGAGGGCCCGGCTCGAGCGTCTATGGCAGTAACGCTATCGGTGGCGTAGTAAACTTTATCACTAAAGATCCCATCGACTATTTGGGCGATAAGAGCTTCAGCCAGGGCAATAGGAGCTTTAGCGGCTCAGCTAAAGTTGGCTATAGCTCGGTGAATCAAAGCATCAATACTACTGTGCTAGCCGCCTTCGGCAATCAAACATGGTCAGGCATGGTAGTTGGAACCTTGCGAGAAGGGTCTGAGACAAAGACATTCTTCAGTGACAACTCAACTGGGGCAGGGCGTCGCTCACAGAACCCTCAAGACTCGGAAAACAACAATGTTTACGCCAAGCTAGTATATGCACCGTCAGATTCTCAGAGCCTCACGTTGGTAGCTGAGCGATTTGCAGCAGACTCCGAAACAAATGTTCTCTCTGCTGCAGGCACATTCTCGAGAGGCGTATTAACCAACTCCCAGATAGGTGTCGATGAAAGAAGCCGCGAACGCTTGAGCTTGGACTATCGCGTTAGCACTAATGCTACATTATTTGATTCTGTTAGCTTACTAGCTTATGTGCAAAGCAGCGATGCTAAGCAGAACACGCAGGCCGAACGTCTATCGCAAGGTGCTATTCAGGACCGCAGTAGAAACTCGTTTTATCAGCAAGAAAACCTTGGGTTTAGAGCGCAGATGGTCAAAGGCTTCGAGGTTGGCAGCGTTAGCCATGAGTTGATCTACGGCGTAGACTACGATCAAAGTGACTCTATCACCTTACGAGTAGGCAATACGGTTGACCGCGCGAGTGGCGCTCAATTGCCTGAATTTACTAACTTTCCGACACGCGATTTCCCTAACTCTGAATACACTAGTATCGGCGCATTTATTCAAGACGATATTTCATTGTTAGACGGACGTCTACATCTAATCCCAGCGTTACGTTACGACAACTTCGAGCTAGAGCCAACGGTCGACGCGATCTATTTGTCTGGTAATACTGGCTCGCCTACCCCTGAGGGTTTCGATGAATCGGAACTTTCAGCAAAGATCGGTGTGGTCTATGAGCTTAGCGATAGCTGGTCTGCGTTCGCTCAATATGCTGAAGGGTTCCGCGCACCGCCACTCGATGCAGTGAATACAGGCTTCACTAATTTTGTCGGTGGGTATACCACACTGCCTAATCCTGACTTGAGACCCGAGCGTGGTGAAAGCGTCGAGTTTGGACTGCGCCGATATAGCGATGCGGGTAGCCTAGAGTTTACGATCTATCAAAACCGCTATGAAGACTTCATCGAGAGTTTATCTGTTCGCGGCTTCAACCCTGTCACCGGTCTACTTGAATTTCAGGCGCGTAATCTTGATGAAGCCGAGATATCAGGTTTTGAACTAAAAACAAACTACAACCTAGGCCAAGTATTGACTAGTCTCAATGGCTTCAATATTCGTGCTGCCTATGCCTATTCTGATGGTGAAAATAAGCAAACCGATACGCCACTTAACTCGATTGACCCGCAGCAATTGGTTATTGGTGTTGGTTACGCACCCGTTAGCGAAAAATGGAGTATCGAAGCGGTGGTTGTGGCAAGTGATCGTAAGAGCATAAGCGATATCGATGCGAGTTCATTGCAAGCACGAGGTGCTCCAGTGATTACTCCATTCGAGACGCCCGGCTTCACAACTCTAGATCTGATTGGTCACTACGAGATTAATGACAACGCGAAGATAAACTGGGGTATTTTTAACCTCACCGACAAGGCGCACTTTCAGTGGAGCGAAGAGTTTGTGCAAGACCCTGTAGCGACTAACTTTGATAGACTCACTGAGCCTGGTAGAAATTACTCAGTCACCGTAAAGGTTAATTTTTAATTAACCTTATGAGACTTCAGCATAACTCGACGAACCAATAAAGATCTCTGCAATGCCTCCACTTTTGGTTGAAAACTTGCCAATAGCTCGCTATTAGCCGCGTTTTCCGCTTCAACTACAGACATTCCAAGCTATTTTTATTTCGTCCCTGAGTTATGCTGAGATCTCCTTATAACGCCAACCCTATTTAACGCTACTGTAAAAATTGCCTCATGATTGATCTAGTTCTACGAATTTTTGTTTCCGCTTTTTTCGTTACCATTGTCGCCCTAAATTTTCTTTCGGTTTCCTATGCAGCCGAGCAAAAATGCGATGAGAATACGTCGCACTATATATTTAGTTGGCCTATTTCGGAGGGTTGCGATGACCTACCTCGTGGCGGCACTAGCAAAGGTGCCGATGTGGAGATTAGTCAGGCGGTTCATAAAGGCTGGCTGCGGATTCAAGATCCGTTGCTGTCTAAGTTTGAACGCGACCGCGCCGCTATCCTAGCCATGGCTGGGGGTTACAAAGTTGATTTCAATTTTATCGAAACAGTAGGCTTCTCAGCTGAGTTTAAACGGGATAGACCTTATCACTCGTGGGGCACCGAATACATTTACGTAGTTGAAGACAAGCCAGAGTTCATCAGTTTGCAGCACCTGATGGTGATGTATTTTAAGCAAGACGACGGTAGTGTTTCTGAGCCCATGGTTATGAAGCATTGGCGACAAGACTGGACCTATCAAGATCGCTCTCTACTCGAATATGAGCATAGCAATACTTGGGTAAAGCGAAAGGTCGATGAACAGCGCGCTAAGGGTGCCTGGAGCCAAGCGGTTTTTCAAGTTGATGATTCGCCCCGCTATGAATCACTAGGCCGGTGGGTTCATAATCCAAGTTTTTCAACCTGGCTAAGTGCCACTACACGCCGCCCCTTACCACGCCGAGAATACAGTGTTAGAGAGGATTATGACGTACTAGAAGGGTTTAATCGCCATACTATTACACGAAAAGGTTGGGTTCAAGAAGAAGAAAACTGGAAGCTATCGCTTGATGATAATGGCCAGCCGAATGCCGATAATCCATACCTATCAAAAGAACAAGGCGTTGCTCGTTATCAATTGTCTAGCAATATCGACTTTACTCCCGGTGATCTTTATATGACCAAGACCGCCGCGTTTTGGAGAGCTGTTCGAACCCAGTGGAGTACTGTGATTAGTATGAATCAAGAGCTCTCACTAAAGGCAAGGGTCGATGGCCAACCGCTCTTTATGCCACTATTTAGTGCCGCTGAAACAGAGCTCGATGCTGATGAGATAAGTGAATTTGTTAAAGCGACAATCTCAAAATATGTGAATTAGCAGCAAACGGGTGTTACTTTTTACTAAAAGCTTTAGGTATATTTTCACTGTTGTTGAGTAAGGTGTTAGTTAATTTTAAGCGGGTGTGCATTAAATCGCATGAAGCCCTGCATGTTTTATTGGCGGACACATTCGACCTTTGCTGAAATTTATCAGAGATTATTTGGAACAAATAATAATAGATTCCTTATATAAGATTCTCTATAACTGTGAATGACGGCTAAGGGTGTTAAATTCACTTGATCGATGGGATGAATATAACAAAAGTAACTCCTTTGCCTTGAGGCCCATCCAAAACTTTGACGTCGCCTCTGTGGGCGAGGGCAATCGCTTTGACAACTGATAAGCCCAGCCCTGACCCACCTTCAACACGAGACCTTGAACTTTCAGCTCTCCACCAGCGATCAAACACCCTTTCTCGACTGAATTTGCTGATTCCAGGGCCTTTGTCTACTACTTTAATGTAAGCATTTTTGCCACTGAGACCAGTCCCTATTGCGATAAATCTGCCAGAAGACGCATACCGCTTAGCATTTTCGATAAGGGCGTTTAGAGCTTGTCGGATACGTGCTTCATCGCCCCTTACAAGCGCTGGTTGGAGCTCGTGTTCGAATGACATACCATTGCGTTCAATCTCTGCTGCCATGCTTCTCACCACTGATAGAGCAACATCAGCGAGGTCGACGGTGTCCGTTTCAAACTTAAATTGGCCAGAATTGAGGCGCGAGATTGTTTCGAGGTCATTTACAATGTAAGACAGCGTATCGACCTGCCCGATTAAAGCTTCAAGTGAACCCTGCGAAGCCTGAAAAGTACCATCAGACATTCCTTGAAGGCGTCCTCGCAATACGGTCAATGGCGTACGTAGCTCATGAGCAATCGCGGCGGCTGATTCGCTTGACTCACGTTCAGCAGATTCTAAATAGCGTGTCATCTTGTTGAACGAAATAAGAAGGTCACGTGCCTCTAGAGATACTGCCAGCTTGTGATCCACCTGAAGATCAAAATCGCCACTCGCCACTCTGAGAGCAGCATGAGTTACCGATTCAATTGGCTTGCTAAGGCGTCGCGCCATAAAAATACCAATAAATACCGAACAAAAAATCGCAAGCGAAACAAAGGTCAATAGTATTGAGAGCTCATTGGCGGCGTAACCTTCGGTCCACGATATCGAAAATAAATTGACCAAGGTTGTTAATGCTTCAGCATCCACAACGTCATTCTCGATAAGCGCTGTTAACGTTTCACGGTTGTTCGCGCTCAGACTCGCTAGCCAGCGTTGCTGAACGTAAATGTAAAATCCGAGCATGCCAAATATGAAAATCGCCAGCGCCATCACCGAGGTGAAAATCATTGCGATTGAAAGTTGAGTGCGAAGGTGCAAACGCTTGTACTTCATAGAAGCGGCTCGAGACGATAGCCGACACCTCTTACCGTTTGTAAGAACCCCGCAACACCGGCCATTTCTAATTTCCGTCTGGCATTTGATACATGGCTGTCGATCGTCCGTTCTAGTGCTTCCCCGTCGGGGATGCATGCGTCGATAAGCTCCGAACGGCTATAGGCCCGGCGAGGAGCCGCAGACATATGTGCGATCAACGAGAACTCAGTATGTGTTAAAGGAAGAACTTTCTTATCCTCTCCCTTACAGACAAAGACTGCGTGAGCACTTGAATCTATATCCAGCATACCCACTCGTACTAAAATATCCTCATTCTCAAAGCCTTTTGTGCGACGTAACACAGCCTTGACTCGCTCAACTACTTCAAGTGTATTGAATGGCTTTAGAATGTAATCATCCGCTCCGAGTCGCAATGCGGAAATTTTCTCGATGTCTTCTGCCATTGCCGTGAGCATAATGATTGGCGTATTTGAAATCTTTCGGATATCACGTAATACATCGATACCATCGCGCCTAGGCATCTTGATATCAAGAAGAATAAGGTCTGGACTCAACTGTCTGAACAACGTGTAACACGAGACACCATCGCTCGCTTGGAGAGTGCGAAATCCAGCAGCTTCTAAATAAGAAACTATTATTTCTGAGATTTCTGGTTCGTCTTCGACCACTAGTATTAGGGAATTATTCATAGATCGTTTATGCCTCCTCGTCCACTAAGCGTTCGTTAAAATAAATTTTTTAGACAATATAACAATTAGCAACGGCAGATGTTTTCGTTTTTTTGTTAACAACACGTTCACCTTAATGCGCAATAGTCTGAAAGCCTGCCTCGCGCTACCTCTAGCCACATCAAACACTTAATCCCTAGCTAGCGATTTTCGCTATCTCCACAGTACCTCCACACACCCTCCATCAAGGCTGCGCAGAGCAAGAGTAGACTGCGCCGATTAGAACTACTAGCGGGCTCGCTTAGCGGCACCTCAAAAGATGAAAATGAAATTCAGCACAGGAACCTTTTATGAATGAATTTGACACGCGAATACTAGATTTTGTCGGTTTATTTACAGTGCTAGCCATAATTGGGCTTATCTTCTATCTACTCACGGCTTTTGAAGCACTCTTCGACCTAGCAACAAAGCGGCGCCTTGGATGGCAAGAAACAATGGCGAAT
>JAESTB010000036.1 GCA_016763815.1 Arenicella sp. | reverse complement strand
CTACTGATACAGCAATCCCTAAACACATGATCCAGCCAAAATCGATTACCGGTCGAATACCGCTGACAATCAAAGATGCAAAGGCGACGATGGTGGTCAGTGCGGTATAGATACAGGCGATAAATTTTGACCGCACTGTTTGACTCAACAAACTGCGTTGGTCGAGACTTGGGTCTAGAGTCGCCAGCTCTCTATACCGTACGATCAGATGAATATTCAACGATAGAGTAATGATCAGTAACAACGATAAGAAGTTCGATGACACTACCGAAATCGGCCAATTTAGCAGCCCAAGCAAGGCCACCATTATATAGCCTGTCACAGCACAGGTAAGCAGCGGCATAATAACCCAGCCTAACTGTCTAAAAGCAATCGCTAAAATTAAAACAATCAGCGCCAGCGATGCTAATCCAAAGGTTTTAAAATCAGAATTAATAAAAGCCACCGAGTCGGCAACAATCATCGGCAAACCGCCTAGGAACAATTTCGCATTCGCTTGGTAGGGCTGCATAATACCGCGCACCTGCTCAATAAACTCACTTTGCCGAGCTTTAAATGCGTCGTCTTTAGCCTGATATTCGAGCGTCAGAGCACTCAACTCAGCTTCCTGCTTTGCGCTGAGGCCAGTGGTCTCGCGTTGCAATCGCAGGCTATTACGGCGAGCCAATAAACCCGATAACTCGGCATTACTCTTAAGTGACACCGCAATCGCGGTTGTCGAGTAATCGTTACTAACTAGCAGGTCACGGTATAAGTCACTGTCGCGAAATTCTTTCTTGGCTAGGACTCTGTCAGTTCGGACATCGAGCAGTGTCTGGGTAGAGCTGGCTAACTCTCCGAGGGTTACCGGAGGGCTCTGTGTTAGTGGCACATCGATAATCGACAATACCGAACTAACCGGCGCTAATACCTTCAATTCTTCGGTCAGCCGCTGTATCTCAGCCAACGCTTCATCAGCAAATAGGTCGCCCTTGGGCGCATAGGTCAAAATCAATAGCTCTTCGCCACTGTATTTACTCACCACGTCGCGGAAATACTTCAATGACTTGTCATTCTCTAACACCAGCGAATCAGACGAGGTGTCTAAACGGAAATCATCTAGATAGGGCCAAAGGGCCCCTAGCACCAAGGCTACAACCACTAATACCCATTTTGAGTGCTTGAAAACTAGGGTGTCGTAGAACGAGTTAGATTGAGACATAATTTGAGTGTGAATTAGTGGTAGGAAAACTAAGTAGTAGCAAAGCTTAGTGTTAGAAAGCACGACCATGCCGTCAACATAGCTTTAAACCTTGAGGATAGCGAAATAGAACTAATTTGTCTTCAACAACGTCATGTACAGGCAACTAACTCAACATCCTCAATCGACAAAAATTAAAAAGCGATCGAGATTGCCACTCTCGATCGCATTAGCCGTGTTGATTAGCCGCGTTAGTTAAACAGTGCTTACTTAGCTTTATTCAAGAATTCGCCTTCGATTTCAATAGACACTTGTGCGCCGATCTTTGGCGCATACTTACTAAGACCCCAAATGGTGCGGTCAATCGAAGTAGTCGCCGAGAAACCGATTAAAGGCACTTTGGCAAATGGGTGCGATGGCGTTGCGCCGTTAACCGTGGCATCCAAACTTACTGGGTGAGTTTGTCCCATCAGCGTAAGATCACCATCAATAGTGAAATTAGAACCGTCAAGCGCACTTACCGACGTAGCAATAAAGGTAATCGACGGATATTCTGCCGACTTAAACCAATCTTCAGCTAACACTTTATTAAAATCTTCCTTTTCTGGGAATGGGTAGTCAGTGTCTAGCGAGTCAACGTTAATATCGACCGTTACACGGCTCTTTTCAAAATTCTCAGCATCTAGCGTTATATCCGCCGAAAAATCATTGAAACGCCCGACGTAAGTAGAAAAACCAAAATGACTTACCTTCCAAATCACACTCGCGTGTCCTCGGTCTAGATTATAGGTACCTGATGGCAAGCCCTCTAGAGGATTTGCATTTGCGTTTACCGCATGCAATAGAGAGACAACAGTGAACGCTGTAATAGATGCGCGTTTTACAGAAGATAATATGGTCATATTTTGGGAGTTCCGTTTAATCGTTGCGGGGGTGATAATATTGCACGTTCAGTCAAGTGTCTGGTTTCAGCATCACTTTAAAAAAATGTCGCGCTAAAGAGTGTAACACTGCTTGTAGCCAGCACTAAGTACTACAAATTAATGTTAGTAGCGTACAGACCGTGAACAATAGCATTGCATTGCTGAATAATGTGTTGACATTAAGGTCTCGCAAGAATCATTGTTTAGTCTCAGTCGAGCTTAGCTGAGCTATCACGACTCAGTTGGCAAACCCACACTGTAATAATTAATAATGCCAGCCCTACTTTAAGCTGGCATCATAACGGGCTAAAGGCTAGTGGCCGATGAACTCTTCTGCAGTCAAGTTAAAACATGTATCGTCTAATGAGCTGACCAGCTCGAAACTAGCCTTAACTTTCGGTAGCTCGTAACGATAGAAAAACTTACAGGCGGCAAGTTTACCACTATAAAAGGCCGCGTCATTGGCGTTACCTTTGGCTTGGCCATCAAGTGCAGCAACGGCCTGCTTGAGCCACATCCAAGCGATAACGACGTGCCCCATCGCATCTAAAAAGATAGTTGCATTGGCCAACGCCAGCGATGGATCTACCGCCTGGCTTACTGACTCTAGCGTCTGCTGAACTTGCTGCATGGCCGCGCCAAGATCTTGACAGTGACGCCCCAGTTGATCATGTGCGCTTGCCGCACTAATCGTTTTTTTAATCTCCAGCGCCAGTGCCTTTAGCGCCGCACCATCAGCCATACGAACCTTACGGCCCATAATGTCTAAACCATGAATAGCATGGGTTCCCTCATGAATATGGTTTAAACGGTTATCTCGATAGTATCGCTCAACTGGGTATTCACGAGTATAGCCATAGCCGCCGAGCACCTGAATCGCTAACTTGTTAGCCTCCAAACAAAACTCAGATGGCCATGATTTACAAATTGGCGTTAATAACTCTAACAACAATGTCGCTTTCGTTTTCTCTTCTTCAGATTCAGCACTGACCTGCTCATCAAGTAAACGAGCGGCGTAAAGAATCAATGAATGTGCTCCTTCAACAAATGCCTTCTGAGTCATCAGCATTCGTTTTACGTCAGCATGCTCTGAAATCATCACCATAGGCGACTCAGGGTTTTTATTAGTTAGGTGCCGGCCCTGTGGGCGATTACGAGCATAGTCTAAGGAGTATAAATAGCCACCCAAACCAATCACCGTTGCCGCCATGCCTACCGCAACACGTGCCTCTTTCATCATGTGAAACATGTTCGAGAGGCCTTGATTTTCGCCACCAACAAGATAGCCGATACTATCTCCGCTCTCGCCAAAGTTAAGCAAGCAATTAGTGGTGCCTTTATGGCCCATTTTATGATTCAAGCCAGCTAAGGCGATATTATTAGGCTCGCCGATACTGCCGTCATCGTTGACACGATGCTTTGGCACTAGAAATAAGGAAATACCTTTCACGCCAGCGGGCGCGCCTGGAATCTTGGCCAATACCATGTGCACGATATTATCAGTCATCTCATGGTCACCCCCAGAAATCCACATCTTAGTACCGGTGATTTTATAGCTACCATCATCAAGTTTTTCAGCTTTAGTACGAATATCAGCTAATGATGATCCAGCCTGAGGCTCCGATAAGCACATAGTGCCATACCAATCACCGGCGACCATCTTGGGCATGTACTTAGCCTTAAGCTCGTCCGAACCGCAGGCGTTCAACATATTTGTTGCGCCTTGGGTTAGAAAAATATAATTGGTGACCGAGGTGTTTGCCGTTACGAATATCGCGCTCAGAGACTGGTGAACGACACAAGGAAGCTGCATGCCGCCCATGTCATAATCATAACCGCTGGCGAATAAACCCGCTTCTTTGTAGGCGTTAAGAGCTTCTTTGACTTCAGGGATAATCTCTACCTTACCATCAATATACTTTGGCTCATTCTGATCAAGGTAACCGGCGAAGGGTTGAAACTTGTCTTGCGCCATCGACTGAGAAAGATCAAGAATCGCATCTATCGACTCTTTATCGTAGTCACTATAACGCTCACGCTCTAACAGCTCATCGAGATTGTGAGTTTCATACATTAAGAAGTCGAGGTCACGACGGTTAACAATAGTAGACATAGAGATTCCGTTTAACTGATTTAGCAGATTTCTGTTTAACCCATATTATGCAATAGAAATCGTAGGAGACTCAAAAGATCAAAGCAAACAAGGGCTCGCACAAGACTGTTGCCGCTAGCCATAGTCGTTCTATGGTGAGTAAAAATAGTCGAGCAAGCCATTGCTTTCACAGATGTTTTGGGCCGAAGTAGAGTTCTATTTGATAATCTGGGTTTATGGCAATGGATCAAGCGCAGAGCATACTAACGCTGACTTTTAGGGTTATATTGTATGCTTTTAGTCAAAGTGTGAGCTATGACATTTGGCTTTATTTAATGTGCCAAACGCCGCTCCCTACTCTTGCTCCCTACTCTTGCTCCCTACTCTTGCTCCCTACTCTTGCTCCCTACTCTTGCTCCCTACTCTTGCTCCCT
>JAESTB010000480.1 GCA_016763815.1 Arenicella sp. | reverse complement strand
TATTCGATGCCTGTAGTTATACGCACGATCTGAGCGTGCCAGGTGAACAACTGCCGCCGCAAGACGACCCCCGCCCGCCAATTGGTGAGCCATTCTGAGGCTAGATTGATTGAGGCAACAGGCTAGATATCCATAAAAAGGGCATATTCCAATGCATAAATGTTTCTCACTAAAGCAGTAAGTCAGAATCCTTTCATAACGGCGGAGAAGTATAATAAGGAAGAGAAGATAACTGAAATGTCTAGTCTTGATTATTCAGGTGAATCCGGTGGTCGGGTTTATGATTTTCCTGAAGAGCAATTGAGAGATATTTTGACTACCAATCAACTGATTGAAGCACTGAGTCGCAATATTGGTTAATCTAAATCAAGCAAGAATTGTGTTCGGGTCTAGAGAGCTGTTTATGGGCTTGATCAAATCAGAAAACCCCCGATCAAGTATCCCTCGTTGAGCTATTGTCGCGCTTAAAGAGTAATAGCCTTTTGACGTTTTCGCCGGTGATTAGTGAGCTAACTAAAAGGTAGCAAAATAAGATTTTCGGCCTACAACCTCCAGGGCCTGGGAGTGTCTCAGAAACGGGTCAGAGAGCGGTGTTTGACTATATCAATCAAGATCAGGGGCGAGCCGAGCTAGTTCAGCATCTGTCGCAAGGCCTATGGACCTTGTCGTTGTTGGAATTATTGACGGCGACATTACAAGCGGTCGGTAAATATATTACGCAACAGCGTTTCGAGCGAGTACTGCAAAGTCATGTGGATTTAGACACCGTATTTGGGCCTAGACTTTCTTACTCGGGGGCGCGTCGAGTGGGTAACAATGGCGCTGTCCTTAAGCAGTACTGATTGGTGACACTCTAGGTTAGAGAAAAGGCGAGTTTATCGAAACTGCGATACCCAATCGACGCGCCTAAAGCCATACCAATACACATACTCAGGTGATGCAAACCAAGACCCATTTGCGATAATACCGCGAGGTTGAGTATTTCTATAATAAATAAGAGTAAAGCCCCAAGCGCCAGCATCGTCGAGACCATAACGATGGACGCGAGAAAATGGCGGCAAACAAGTTGGTAATTCGACGAGGCAACATGAGGGCAAAATACCTGACAAGCGGCTATACAAAACAATAACATTCCAAAGATAGCAAAGTTATTCAAACCTCCAGGCCCGTTTTGGTGGTGGAGGTAAACCAGCTCCAGCGGCGCTCGGCCGCTGGATATGCAAAGTTCTTGTGCAAGTAGGTAGGCATCAATACTTGCGCCAACTAGCATTCCCAAGCCGCCAAGTGTAAATGCGACGAAGCCGAGTGTTGCTTGCGTAGTGATTCCATTTTGTCGGCGAACATACCAATGGCCTAGTAAAAAAAGAACAATTAGCAGCGATACGAGTATGCTCATCGCAGGCTCGGGGTTGCTAACCCACAATAGCCACACTATTTGGATGCAGCCGGCCAGCACGATTGTCGGAACGCTGTAGTGTGTCAGCTCTCTGCGTATTTTGCCATCATCAGTGTTGATCACATTTTTCATCGTTAGCTTAGCCGTCATTGACGTCAATACTTTATTATAAAAGACCCTCTATAATTGAGAGGTTCTTCTTAGTAGGCCTATTTAAATTATCTTGCTGACCAGCTTACTATTTTTGCCTTAGTTAAACTATTTCACTCTATTACAGCGTATTTCGACCAAAACGGCCCGCATCAAGCCACTCGTCACTAAAACGCCTAGGCATGAGCCATTCCACCAGAGGGTGTTTGGGTCAAAAAAACCGATAATGACTATGCTGAGGTCTCATGCTATGCGCGATTAATTATTTTTCTAACGGTACTACTTGCTCAACCGCATCAAGCCAAATATAGCTTGCGTCTGCACCAGCGCTGGTGTGGCAGCCCATGCAACTGCGGTTACTGTATTGTTGACGTTGATAGTTATAGGTAGTCATATAACTCTCGACAACGGGATTTCTTAAGTATCTAGGCACCATCGTGAAGCAGTTGCTACCAAGCGTATTTTGTTTGCAATTAAACTGATTCATCTGGCCTTTGGCTGTTCGCCCGTTGAGCGGCCATTGAGTATTTAGTAACACGTAATTTTCGAACGGCGTGCCCGCCAATAGCTTACTAAATGTTTGGTTTAACCCAGATCCGGCAATTGGCTGTAAACGAGTTATTTGATTCGGTTTATCAGAGATTTGCCAAGTTCCTTCAGCGGACATTTTTTTGCGATTCAATTCTACGTTCGGGCAAGTGTCAGGTGATATTAAAAATGGCGCTGACCAACAATTATCTTCAGCTCTTGGCACTCTCGCCGGATCAAAAAATGGCGTTGCTTGCGCATGAGGGTCATTGGCATTAGGCACGTTATTTTTAAACGAAAATGTTGACCAAATCCACTGCGGAGCCCAATGGGTTTTATGCGCGATGTGTAGCGCGATTAGGCCCATTGTCTTGGTCTCACAACGAGCTGGCTGACGGTCACTCTTAGCGGAATATACTAATACTTGTTGGGTAAAGTACTGGCTCTGATCATCGACTGATGGAAAACAAGATTTAGCATGTTTCTTTTCCCAGGCGCTGGTACACATTTCGCGCCAAGCCGCTTTTACTTCAATGGCGCCACCGTATTTACCCGACATATTATCTGGCAGATTCGCTTTCTTAGGGCCTGCAGGGGTCAAGTTCTTTGTGATCGCGGACTTGGTGTCGATGATGTACTCAAATTCATCTCGATTAAAGCTCACCGCGTACCGCACCAAATTACTATTTTGATCTACTAAGGTACCAAAACTACCTGCGAATGCCTGCCCCGTTTCATTGGCAACCGAAATAGCGCTCGAGCTTTGTGTTTTAGAGACCATTGATATTAATGGGAGGTCTGCATCACAACCTTCTCCTACAGGCTTGGGTTGCTTTGCATTCCATGCCTGATTTGATGGGTTCCAGTCGGTGATGGTTGGTTGAAATACTTCATAGGTTTCTTTATAGGTTTGCCATACCCTAGGCCCTTTCATAAAGTTAGGATCAGCTGCGTTTGAGATCTTAACATCGGGTTGACCACGGTCTTGCAAACTAGCCGGCCAATTTAGGGCAACAAACGACTTCCACGATACACAGTCAAACATCTTCTGCGCGTTGCTTACCGATAGCGGGTCTCGGGGCACATCATTAGGTAAGTCAGAACTTAGCGAGAGATTCCCTTCGCAGACATCATTTGCTGGCGCAGGTGAGGCCACTTTTCGCGTTAATTGGTTCTGTGTACCGGTAAACATTCGACGTTGTGATTGCAGTGAACGTAGGTAATCAGAGTTGATTGCTGGGGCATGACAGTTCATGCAAAAACTGCGAGGGTCAATTTCAGAGTCAAGTGATTTACTCTTGGGATTAACGCCACTAAATACCCACATCCAACTGCCACCAAAGCACTCGCTACCGTTAAACTTATAGTTCGATTGGCAGAACTCAGTACCTACTTTAAGCAAAATAGTTAACACGGCAGGTCTTGGTGATGCACCGCCGTTGGCTAAACTCTGATTATCGAAGGCTTTGAAACTTTCCTCGGTGCGAAAGTTTTCTTTCACTATTATTGATCCGATTGGCATCTCTAACGGCTCATCATCTAAAGGCGCCCTAATCGCCGTAATTAAGTAATCATGAGCTATAGGGTTTACGTATGTTGATATCCAGCGACCGTGTACCGGTAGACCCAAACGTTTTAGAAAATATTCACTTTGATATTGATTACCCGCATGGCTTATAGGCTGATTCGAATGGGTCTTATTGGTATTGCTGGGGAACATAGACCAAGAGCGATACAGTGGCTCGCCGCCATGGTCGGTATTTATATAGCTCAGCAACTCTTCACGAGAATTGATGGCACTGGAATTATTGGGTTTTTCTGCGTTGCTCGCGAACGACAGATTGGCTGCTATCCCCGCAGATAGCACAATTGCTAATAGAGTGCTTATCACTACTTTCAAATCAAACATAGCTATAACTCTGCATTGTGAATATTAGACAATAGTACAATATTTAACCTTTAAGTCAATTTTGTACTAGCTTCAGTCGGGCGTGAATTGAGTTCGACTTGGTCGGCTGAAAACGCATTTCTCGACCATCGGTTTATCGTGATTGCTAGTGACGAAGCTGCAATCGACAAAAAATAGATAAGTTTGAAAGGGTTCTTTTTTCAATATATAGTGATCTAAAGGCGTACTTATTGATAGTGTCGACAGTACATATCTAGTATCAAATTAGAGCTTGGAGGTGTTAAGTGAAAAGGACTATTGTGGTTTCTACTTTAATGGCTATTTTTTTAAGCGGATGCGCCAATAAAGTTTATTTCGGCACGTCAACAAGGTTGGCAATCGATTTTTCTTCCGATGGTGCCGGTATAGGGTACAAAAATTCTCAAATGGCTATCGTGCCACCCAAGGAAGATGGAAATGAATTTTCTGTGCTTGGAAGTTCCGATATTGATATTTCGCTTTCCAAGATCATGATCGATGAGGAGTTTGCGACTGGCAAGGCAGCGGAATATGCCTCGCAAGATGACGGCTCGGAGAAAGACTTAAATGCGGCTCATGGAAACTTGCTGTTTGGTGCTTATACCTCGGTGTCAATAATCGATTTGAATTTTGGTGTTACCAATCCGTTTCAAGGCGCAACCTTCGGTTATAAGCGAGCTACAGCGACAATTATTCCGATCGTAGATGATTCGTTAAGGTCGGTTTACGCTAAGACTTCTATTAATTCTGAACCGTACGATGCCGAAACAAATCCATGCGGCACCAAGACCGATGGCCTTCGGTTTGTGCAACTATTTGCTACCGGTAAAGCTGCGGTTAATATGGCAAAGCAAAATCAAACTTCCCTCGAGACTGTAGGTTCTAACGATAAAGCAAGAAACAAAGACGTATGTGGGGAATAGTCAAACCGATGAAGGTGCTAGCTATTGTTATGATGGCTGCGATGATCTCGGGTTGCGCACTCTCTTTCGTTGACAAGGATGGCTACGAACATTCAATTGGTTTGATTCATCAAAAAGTGAAGCTAGATGGCAATCTACTTTATGTTCAAAAAAGTACCGTTGGTTTAAACGTGAATTTGTCGCAGAGCGATGCGGGCATCAACCTTGGATATAAAAATAGCTATCGAGTCTTCGTTGCCCAGAACATGGTGCTAGCCATTGATAAAGACGGCACCAACGCGATCGAGATTGAGTTGCCGCAGCAACAGTAAAATACGTTCAAACCTAAAGAATGGATTCACTCTCTGAGTGAGTCGTGTCCAGTGTTGCCTCAAAGAAGTTCCCATTGTTCGAATATTATCGCTCGCTTGGCATAGCTTAGTATTAGGCTCTTGCCTTACTACATCTGATTGCCGCCGCCGTACTAACCATATGTAATAGGCTGTAATATGTATCTGTGTTGTTCGACGATAAATTTGCGCAGTGTTTAAAGCCGCTTTTTTCTAATTAACCAACCTCGTTGAGATACCATGCCTACTACTACAGCCCTAGGCGACTACAATATTGTATTAGCTGTTACTGAAGACGCATTAAATTCAGCAATGCAAATCAGTTCAATTTGGAGTCAGCCGACTACAGCTTACCCACCGACAGCGCCGGATGCACCACCGCCGACTGATCGCTCTCCGAGTTTGCATTCTGTCAGCATGGATCAACTGCATATTGCTATTTGGTGAAATTCAAAGTCCATTATTAACCTCGTGTTATGAGTTGGTGACCGATGGCTGTGAGATGAGCTTGGTTGATGTGATACCGAGCACGGTATTTTATAAAACTGTCGCCGTAAGCTCCGTTCTCGAACGGCACTTACGGCTGAACTCCGCTGACTCCTTCGAGCAAGTGTTGAATATTCTCCGAGTGCAACGGCCAATTCGAATGCGGCGTCAGCTAAACAGACGGTCTCGACGGGCATATCGTTAGATTGTGATAACTGATTTAGGCATCGGCCAGATTAGAAACAAATTTGTTGCGTGAGGTAACAAATGCTGGTGGAATAGGCGACTTGGGCATTAAGTTGTTAGAAATCTTATGAGTATTAAGTTACATGAGTATTAAGTCACTAGGTTCCTTGAAACCATTGCTTGTTAGATGCGTTGAGTTTGCACCGTTGAAGGTATTGACGGCGCTTATACTGATGTTATTGAGTAGTGTGGCTTCAGGTGTCGGGATCTTATTGATAGTGCCTTTACTTGAGTCGGTCGGCGTTGATATGGGCGGTGGTGGGGTATCTTCTGGTGTGGCGCAATCGATTAACGGCGTTGCGACTAATCTGGGGTTAGAACTCGATCTGCAGTCAGTTCTTCTTCTGTATTTACTATTAATGGTAGTGGTAGCAAGTTTGAGTTTTGCTAGCACGGTAGTGTCGGCATCATTACGGCAATCATTCGTAATGCAATTGCGCAATGAGCTGAGTCGGGCGCTGTTCTATACGCAATGGAAGTATTTAAATCGTGAACATATGTCCGATTTTTTGCGCTTATTAACAAGTCAAGTTCAGTCTGTTGGCGCCTCTTTGCAACTGCTGTTGAATTTAACCAGCAGCGTGATTTTAGTGCTTGTTTATGTTGCCTTAGCTTCGATTTTATCGGCCAAACTAACCGTTATTGCACTATTGTGTGCTCTTGGCTTAGGGCTATTGCTATGGCCAATCAATCGCAGAATTCATGCTAGCGGTCGAGTTGGCTTGAATGCTAATCGACATATTTATCGATCTATTTTTGACAATGTCGGTAGTTTAAAAATCATTAAGAGCTTTGCCGCTGAAGAGCGCTATTTAAAACCAATGGAGTCGACAAGTGCTGAGTTAGAGCAGCAACAAATTCGCATGGCTAAGTTCAATGCTCTAACCCGTAGGGTGAATATGGTCGGCGCGGCGATTATTTTTACCGTGCTGTTTTACAGTGCAATTCAATGGTTTGAATTGCCAATCGCAAATTTGTTGGCAATGCTTTTTATTTTTTCACGACTCATGCCACAGGTCTCGTCAATTCAATCAACCATTCAAAATTTGATTTATCAAGCCCCGACATACCAAGACCTAATGGCTCGCTCGGCTGATTTGAAGCAATGGTCTGAAGTTGGCAGCTTAATTGATCAGAGTAATGCGCCACGGT
>JAESTB010000479.1 GCA_016763815.1 Arenicella sp. | reverse complement strand
TTGATTTGGCTCGTGGTAAGCGGAAGCCTTTCCCATTAGGCAAGGTTCGTGAGTCGTCAGAAAGTGAAATTTCCGAGATCAGTTTTGATAGTAACGCTAATTCTTTGATCAGCCAACACATGTTATTGAATCGGATTCACAGCTAAATGACTATTTTGACTCTATAAATGTAGAAAGTATACAGGGCGAGTTTTTGCAGGCTATAAAGGGTCGAGAAATTGCTTTCTCGAAGAAGAGTTTAGTGATCTATTCCCAGCAAGAATTCTCTGGATCGATATACTTAAACACAAAAAAGCCTGTTTAGATTGATGGTGAGTTAGTTGTCGTGATTGACCGCTATGCGCCGGAACTTGATTCGGCAGACGTTGCACCTCATTTTTTCGCTTATATGCTTGATAAAGAAATACCTAATATTATATTTCGGTCGGCTGAGAAAAAAACAGTCATTAAGAATTTAGCAACACTATAAATTCAGTTAAAAAATAGAGTGAGATGCAAGGACCATAAAAGGCTTATGCATTTTATATTTAAAAAATGAACCTCTCGGGATGATGCGCCATTTTCCAGTTATGGTTAATATTAAATGATGCATTAAGCTTAGTCTCCATGCTAACTCGAGTCTGGTCAACAGGTAATATCATGAGGCTGTAAAGTGAGTATACCCTCTGGCTCAAACTCTCAATGTGGCACACGGGTGACTAAAATCCGCGATGGATAACTATTGAGCTAGATACTTTTTAGTGGCTTGAGGCAAAAAAGCATTTGCAACCTCATCGCCTGCGCGGCGACTTAGTTGAGCCATTAGAATTAAACCGTTGCTTATCAATGATCGCTAATAAGCAACGGTTGTCTTGCACTCTATTTTTTATTTTCCCAAAAATGCGCATTTTTGATGCCGAGTTTTATTGGATCAAATGTGTATTTGGTAACGCCTGCGGCTTTTTGTGCTTCGTAATCCTTGAGTGCACGTATAGCTGGTCGGCCCATGAAGAAGATAATCAGTATGCCGATAATGTTAACCCAAGCCATAATGCCCAGGCCAATATCACCGAGATCCCAGACAATTTGAGACTTGATAACCGCGCCAAAAAAACGGCTGAGATCAAGACTATTTTCAAGATCGTAATGGCTCCTGGGATTTTGATTGAGCGTCGAATATAGGCAACATTGCTTTCGGCAATATAGTAGTACGCTAGTAAGGTGGTAAACGAAAAGAAAAACAAGGCTACAGCAACAAACGGGTTGCCGAAACCCGGCATAACGCTTTCGATTGCCATCTGTGTAAAGGCAGGGCCTTCGTGTGATATGCCTGCAGCGATATTCTGAAAAATGAAGCCGTTACCACCGTCAACTACGTTGTACATTCCGGTAATCAAGATCATGAAAGCCGTTGCTGTACAGATGAACAAGGTGTCGATGTAGATCGAAAATGACTGAACTAAGCCCTGTTGTGCTGGGTGATCTACTTCGGCCGCAGCGGGCGGCATGGGGGGCGATTCCTTGGCCAGCTTCGTTAGAATAAACTCCACGTTTGACACCGATACCAATTGCCGTGCCTAGCCATGCTATTGGGGTAAATGCATCGGCGAATATCGAACCAATAACACTTGGGAGTTGGTCAATGTTTAAACCAATAACGGCAAGCGCGGTAATGATATATGTAAGAGCCATAAATGGAACCACGATTTGCGCGAAGTTAGCGATACGTTTAACGCCACCAAAAATAATAAATCCGAGCATGGTGACGATGACCAAGCCAGTTATTATTTTATAGGAACTTAAGACACCAATAGATGTTTGAATTGCGGTGCCCTCTCCAAGAGTTTGAGCAATAGCGCCGCCGATTGCATTGGATTGCACGGTTGGCAGCAATAGCCCGCAGGCTATGATGGTGGCAATAGCGAAAATCCATGCATACCATTTTTGCCCCATGGCTTTTTCAATGTAAAACGCGGGCCCGCCACGATATTCGCCTGTTTCGGTATCAGTCTCTTTATAAATTTGACCAAGAGTCGCTTCAATATAAGCGGTCGCTGCGCCAAGAATAGCAACTACCCACATCCAAAATATTGCGCCTGGGCCACCAATGCCGATTGCCGTTGCAACGCCAGCGATATTGCCGACCCCGACTCTGCCTGAAAGCGACACGGCTAATGCTTGAAACGATGAAATGCCTTGGTCGGAGCTCTTGTTCGATTTTATCAAGCGCACCATTTCTGAGAATAGACGCACTTGAACGAAACGTGTGAGCACGGTATAGAACAAGCCTGCAAGAAGACAGAGCATGACGAGTACCGGGAAGACCGTGAGGCCCCATGTTCCCCAAACTACGTTATTGATCGAGTTAACGATGCTGACAAAATTTTCCATAGTGAGTATTTACTTTGTTATTTAAGTTATTTTTATATCTTAGGCTGATGTGATGTGATACGAAAGTCTCGCCTAATCGCTGTTCTGACTATATCTGAAATCGTCAATGATTCCGAACTTGGGGTATTGATTAATGCGCTTATTGAAAACCGATAGGCAAAAAAATAGCCGCAGACAACGCTGCGGCTATTTTAACTAACGCTTAAGTGCTAACGATTAGAAATCGTATCTAGCACGCACATAGTACTGACCACCAGAGAAACCGAATGGTGCCGTAGCAGGGTAGCGTGAGCCTACAATGCCTTGGAATTCGTTTTCGTCAGGGACCGAGTCGAACAAGTTGGCAACACCAGCGACGATTTCAATCTTGTCATTAATGTTGTAACCGTATTCTACGTCTATGGTGATCTCACTGCTCGCGTCGATTGGCAGCGTACCGTCATCTAAATGCGGCTCGAAGTAGTTACTATGGTAGTTCACACGTGCTAGAGCACGCCATTTGTCAGTTGAGTGACGAAAGCTCATGTTGCCTTTCCAGTTGGGAAGATTTTCTTCAAGCTGACGTAGGCGAGTTGGGCTTAAGTTACCACGACGAGTCACTTCAGTGTCGGTGTAGTTAAGTGCTAATGCTAATGTGGTTGAACCGCTGCCTAGCTCGATTGGCATGCTTGCTACAATATCAATACCTTGAGTTTTGGTATCGAAATCGTTAGCGAAGAAGCCA
>JAESTB010000478.1 GCA_016763815.1 Arenicella sp. | reverse complement strand
TCTCAGCTTGATAGGCAAGTTCTAGATTTATTAACTCATAGGCATCTGATCGACGTTCGTGGCTATTGGAAAACAAGAAGTCATCTTTGGCCTCAATCGAAGCGTTCAACGACAGCGCTGGGGTCAATGCATAGCTACCACCGATAACGGCGGTATAGCTCGGCGCTTGTGCTTGGTCGCGGCCGTTTAGATCGAATGGTATGCCATTGGCGCGGTCGGCTTCGATGTGATCAAAGCTTAAGAATTGATCAAATTCGGTATCGAGTAACCCTACTTTAGCAAACATAGTCGCCCGGTCACTAGCGGCCCAATCGACCTCTATTTCAACGCCTTTATTAGTGCCGCTTGCCGCGTTCTCGGTGAAGTCAGTGAAGCTGCATGGACACAGACCGCTGATTACATTACTGGCTAATGAGCGCACAATCGATTGGTTAACTTGTACATCGTCTCGGTCTTGATAGAACACCGATGCTTGTAGGCGTAGAGAACCGTCTAGATACGTTTGTTTGATGCCGAACTCGTAATTAAGCATCGTTTCTGTGTCAAATTCACGCTCTTCTAGCGATAGGCTGCCTTCCAAATTGAAGCCACCTGGTTTGTAACCACGAGATACTAGCCCGTAATAGAAAGCGCCGTTATTAGCTTGATATTCTAAAGCGAGACGTCCGCCCCAGAGGTTTTCTTCAGGTGTTGCCGACGCGCCAGTGATATCAGAGTAGTCAACATCGCGGCGTTCTAGGCGTAGGCCTGTGGTTAATGACCAACGGTCGTTCAGCGCAAAATTAGCTTGGCCGTAAATCGCGGTATTGGCGGTATTTAGGTCACTGGTGAAGTCGCCAGCGAAGGTATAAACACGATCAAGGTTAATCTCTTGGTCGCGATAGTAGAGTCCAGCAACCCAGTTTACCGAGTCTGACGCATTTGATAATAAACGCAGGTCAACCGTGGTGTTGTCATTGTTACGAGTGTATTGGTCGAACGACGAATAGAATAAATCAAAGCCGAGTAAATCGCTGTCGCAAGAGGTGTTTTCACAGATGAAAAGATTGCTCCAGTCTTCGTCATAGGCGTATTCTAAATCAGAGTTGGCAAGGCTAAGCGACGCTTCAAGGGTTAAGCTCGTGGATAGTTCATAGCTCGCTTTTATTGCTGTGGCGACGGTTTCTTGGCGATCGAACCCTGGCTGGTCGGTGTCGGTTTGGCGCGTGTTCGACAAACTGAAGGCGTCATAGCCATTGTCGATGTCGGCAGCGAATAGAGTGAAATCGAGAGTCAGCGCATCGTTAACCTTGGCGGTGTAGCTCGCGCGGGCAGTGGTTTCGTCGATATTGTTAGTATCGTCGCGGCCCAAAAAAGTAGCTTGCGTAAAACCATCGCTCTGATAACGTTTAACCGCTAGGCGATAGCCAGAGTCATTGGATGTTGGGCCGCTGATAACACCACTAATTTCGCGGCCACCAAAATCTTCTAAGCCTGCGGTTATACGACCGTAGAATTGCTCGCTTGGTTTATTTGAGACAATATTAATTAAGCCTGCTAGCGCGTTGGCGCCATAGAGTGTGCCTTGAGGCCCTCGCAATATTTCAACTTGTTGCACATCCAAGGTGCTAGCCGCTGTCGCAATGCCGGTTAAATCTATGCCATCGACTAATATACCAACTGAATTGATAATGGGTGCTTGAAATTCACTACGCTCGCCAATGCCTCGAATTTGAATGAATCGGCCGCGTGATGCGCCACTGGCAAAGTTGACGTTGGGAGCCAGACCTAATAAGTCTTCTAGATGCTGAGCATTGCGTTCTTCGATCAGTGCATTACCAATTACGGTAACACTGTTGGGTAAACGTAAGGCATTACTTTCAAGCAACTCAGCTGTGACGATAACTTCTTCTAGGCTTGTTTTTTGTTGTGCCAGCGCGAAATGCGTGGTCATAGTTAGCCCGAGAAAAGCACTGAATAGGCTTAGCTTAAGGGTGTTTTTTGAGTCTGTGGTGTTCATGTTGGTCTCTTTTTAACTCTCTCTGAAGAGTGGATATAAAAAGACCCGGTGAGGCGAGAATGGTGTGAAATTGCCCATCCCTACGCCGGTGTTAACCGGATCAGGTTCATGGGGTTTATGTCACCGTTGATAGCGAAGGTTAAAAAACGGTTTTAAAAAAAACAGTATTTTGAAACAGCGCACTACAAACCATACAAATCTCAGGCTGATAATAGTTCAGCCGCCCCCTGGGTGCGCTGCTAATTGCTGTTCTAGTCAATTAGCAGAAGCAGCGCGAGTTTATCATGGCGACGTGGAGTGTCTAGCCCTTTGCAAGCGATTTAGGTGAAAGCTCTATTAACTCGCCTACTGTAGTAAAACGATAGCCACGTTTTTTTAGCCTAGAGATAATCGTGGGTAAAGCTTTTAGTGTAGAGCCATCTCCATACATTACGTGTAACAAAATAATCGAGCCTGGCTTCACCGATTTCATGGTGCGTTTAATGATTAGTTCGGGTGTGTCTTCACCTTGGTTGAAGGTTTCAGCTTCAACATCCCAAGTTACCGTAGTGATATCATTGTTTGCAAGATAGTAGGGCAGCATAAATAAGTTTTTGCCGTACGGTGGGCGAAACCGAATTTCCCTTTGATAACCAAGTTCATGAATTAGTTTGCTGGTGCTTTCAATTTCTTCAGCTACTTCGCCATACGGCATAAATACCATGCGTTTGTGTGAGTAGCTATGATTGCCGATTTCGTGACCAGCATCGATTAATTGCTTTGCAAGTTCGGGGTGTTGCTGCATTGATCTGCCGTTTAAGTAAAACGTGCCCTTGATCCCGTGCTTTCGTAGAATCCCGATGATTGGCTCCGTGCCTTTATGCGAGGGGCCATCATCAAAGGTGAGAGCGACTACTTTTTCATTGGTATCAACATGGTAAATTAACTTACCAAAAAATTGAAATTGATGATTTCTGGATATTTGAAAAAGGCCATAAAGTAGCAAGGTTATACTGATGATCAAGATCAGAAGCATTAGCATTGTTGAACCTTGTTGGCCTAGTATTTTTTCTTTTAAAGTCATATTGTTGAGTCTAATAAATCGAAGGTATAGTAATCTTCCAATTGCCACGTCATCTAATACATTAGTACGAATTCACAAACACCGCTTATGAACGAATATTCATTTTTACTCGCGATCGCCGGAGTGCTGTTTATCGGCGCGATGAGCCCGGGACCAAGCTTTTTTATAGTCGCGCAAAACTCGCTGTCAAAGTCGCGTGCGCATGGCGTCGCCACCGCTTTAGGCACTGGCTTAGGCGTCTCTTTGTTCGCGATACTGGCTAGTTTTGGTGTCACCGCGCTACTTGAAAACATACCCAGTGCATATCTGGTATTTAAATTATTGGGCGGTGCCTATTTACTCTATTTGGCTTATAAGATTTGGCTCGCAGCAAGTGAGCCACTCGAGATAGCTAGCGAGGGAGATAGGCTGTCGAGCAAACATCAAGGTACATTGTTTAAGGCTTTTTTGACTGGCTTAATAACTCAAACTAGCAATCCTAAAACGGCTTTAGTTATTGCAGGCATTTTCGCCGCGTTTGTACCCGCAGAGCCACCAACGAATACCGCTGTTCTAGTGGCGGTCATCGCCTTCGTGATAGATTTTTGTTGGTATGCGATTGTTGCTGTTAGTCTGTCAACCATGGCCACCCGTAACATTTATAAAAAAGCTAAAACAAACTTTGATAGAACGGCATCAATTTTCTTGGGAGTGGTTGGTATCAAGTTATTGGTAGCCTAGTACCGGTGAAATAGTACCGGCGAAATAGTACCGGCGAACCAATTTTTATTCTTGAGTTACTCTAATTGATTCAACATAGAATAGTTCACAGGCACCGTCGCCTTGGTCGTTCCGAGTAAGCGAGCTTTTCCAGCGAAAGCCATCGCGATGGCTTATGGAAACCAGTTTGCCGCTAAATTTGACGATTGAGCCAACTCTAATTTCACTCAGCTTACGACTAATCAACACGCTGCTTGGGACCATGTGCATATTAGCACTGCTTCGACTAATCAGGTCCATCGGGTGAGGGAACGACTGATTGCGGGTTCTGAAGATATACCAACGGCCGGTCTGACGAATGCTTAGAGCGTCTACCACTGACTGGTCAGACATCACCCCCCAGCCTAAGGCTAAATCGAAAGGCGCAAGCTCAGCCCCTCGGTCAGTTCTATAGCGTTTTTTAGCGAGCACCTTTGCTTCAAGATCGAAGCGAGCCAATGGCGATACTTGATGGCCTTTCAGGGTAAATGAGTCAGAGTTCTTGAGCCGAGTTTGTAGCGGATCATGGGGCGCCTTCGCTCCTGGCGGAAGATCTATATCGGCGGGTTGGCCTTGCCACCACCCTAGCAGTGACAACACTAGTAAAATGGCGGCAAATTTTTTCAACTTGGTAAATCTCGCTTAATGGCGAAAGTGACGCATTCCAGTGAACACCATTGCCATGCCAGCCTCATCAGCTGCGGCAATTACTTCATTATCACGCATTGACCCGCCAGGTTGAATTACTGCACTAATACCGGCAGCAGCGGCATTTTCGATGCCATCACGAAACGGAAAGAACGCGTCAGACGCCATCACTGATCCAGTAACTTCAAGCTCGGCATGTTCGGCTTTAATACCAGCAATCCGTGCCGAATTAACGCGGCTCATTTGGCCAGCACCAACACCAATGGTCATATTGTTATTGGCGTAAATGATAGCATTTGACTTAACGAACTTGGCTACTTTCCAAGCAAACAATAGATTAGCCATTTGTTCTTCAGTCGGGTGTACCTTGGTAACAACTTCTAATTTTTCTGTTTGGGCTAGATCGTTTTCCTGCAGCAATAAGCCACCCGTAACACGCTTATACTCAAGTTCATTATGATCATCGTCGTTCCAAGAGCCACATTCCAGTAATCGAACGTTTTTCTTAGATGCAACGGCGGCTTTAGCGTCGGCTGAAACGGATGGCGCGATGATTACTTCGACAAATTGCTGCTCGACAATAAGACTAGCGGTTTGCGCATCTAACTCTTGATTAAAGGCGATGATTCCACCAAAGGCTGATTCGGGATCAGTAGAGAACGCTTTTTTATAGGCTTCTAATAAGGAGTCAGCAACCGCAACACCGCATGGATTGGCATGCTTAACGATCACACATGCCGGTGCGTCATTGAACTGCTTTACACACTCTAACGCCGCGTCAGTATCGGCGATGTTGTTGTAAGAAAGTTCTTTGCCCTGTATTTGTACTGCTGAGGCGATGCCAACAGGCGCGTTTTCTTCAACGTAGAAGGCGGCTTTTTGATGCGGGTTTTCGCCGTATCTCATTGTTTGTTGATGCCTGAACTGTACGTTGAAGGTTTGGGCAAAATTAGCTTTGCTACCGTCGTCTTGAATACGGCCCAAGTGGTTGGCAATCGCACCATCGTATTGCGCTGTGTGCTCAAAGGCTTTGGTCGCAAGTTTGAAGCGAGTTTGGTACGACATTCCGCCATCATTGATTTCGGCTAGTAACGCGGAATAATCATCAGCATCAACAACAATCGCTACGTCTTTGTGGTTCTTAGCGGCTGAGCGAACCATGGTCGGGCCACCAATATCGATATTTTCGATCGCTGTTGCTAAGTCGCAGCTGGGGTCAGCGACGGTTTGTTGAAAAGGGTAGAGGTTAACCACAACCATGTCGATCTGGTCGATGCCATGCTCAGCCATTATCGCGTCGTCGGTTCCACGTCGACCCAATATTCCGCCATGAACTTTGGGGTGTAGTGTCTTGACCCGTCCGTCCATCATCTCTGGAAAGCCAGTATAAGATGAGACTTCTTTTACAGGAATGCCTTCTTTGTCTAGTAGGCTGGCCGTGCCTCCGGTTGATAAAAGCTCAACGCCAGCAGCGTGTAAGCCCCGCGCAAAATCGACAATGCCGGTTTTATCAGAAACGCTCAATAGCGCACGAACAGGTTTGACTCTGCGGTTGGCAGAGGTTTGGTCAGTCATGAATATACCTTTTAGGAGCCTTAGGCCTGGGTTAATAAGAGCCTT
>JAESTB010000477.1 GCA_016763815.1 Arenicella sp. | reverse complement strand
TGAGCATTTGAATATTGAAAGGGATCACGTAGTTGATGGGCGGTATGATCACGCAGGTAATGGCGGCCAAGCATCCAGAGCGAATTACATCTTTAACCTTAATTATGTCGACCAGCGGCGCAAAACTTCTACCTGAAGATAGCGTTGAGGTGGATTTTTCAGCTAATGGTAAATCTCGTGACGAAGTTGTTAGTGGCACGATTGCATTAGTCCGAAAGTTTGGCGGCAGCGTCACTATTGTTAAAGATATATTCGAGTTAGCCGGCGCTGTTAGTTAGGCTTTCGGCAACAGAGAATGACAAGAGTAGGGAATCTTTTAACCATAATAGATTCAAGTTTCTTTGCCACATGACGACGGAATGACAGGCGCTTATTCAGGCACAACGCCCTGAGACACCTGATGTATCTCCGCAGATAGTGAAATTCTGATGAGGTTGCTAGGCGGCGTGTTCGCATATCGACGTTACCGCTCCCCCAACGCCATGTTAGTGCTTGCTTCTCAGGCGACTTTATCATTTAATCCCTCGTGAAGAGTGAGATATATATTGAGACCTCAGCATAACTCGACGAACGAATAAAAATGTCTGTAATGCCTCCACTTCTCGTTGAAAAACTTGCCAATAGCTCGCTATTAGCGGCGTTTTCCGCCTCAATTGGAGACATTCCACCCTATTTTTATTTCGCCCCTGAGTAATGCTGAGGTCTCATATTGCCTATAAGTATGCTTATAGGTGAATAAGAGACACATATTACTCACTAATATTGTTGATGTTGAGTTTTTTAATGTGTAACATATTGCTCATATATAAATTTAACTCCAGTTAAGGGTAATATATGGCGCATTACCATGATTTTCAAACGGCATCGCCACAACAGTCGATTCAGGCGATTGGTCGTGAGCTCGAGCAGTTACGTCTGAGTAAAAACTTAAGTCAGTCATTGGTCGCTTCTGAGGCTGGCGTTTCACGGCGTACCATTACTCGAATGGAGGCTGGTGAAACAGTCTCGCTCGACACCTTTGTTAGGGTGTTGAAGGTATACGATGTAGCCGACCGCATCGCCACTTTGTTTCCTGAGCATACAGTTCGCCCCATAGAGCGGGTTAAACTTGGTGGCAAGCAGCGCAAGCGAGCTAGTTCGGTGAAGAGTTCGCCGAAAAATTCGGCGACCGATAACTCGACCAAAGGCTCAGTAGCCGAGCCAAACCAAGAGCCTTGGTCGTGGGCTGACGAGGCCGGTGAGTCTTCTGATGGTGAGGTGGATCTAGATGGCTGAGTCGAAATTGATAGTCATTCAAACGACCATTAGTAAAGCAAGTTGACCGACGCAAATGTGATGTTGTGGGGGCGCCGTATCGGAGCTGTGTCATGGCTGAATGAGCGAGATATCGGTGTATTTCAATATGCTCCTGAATTCGTTGACAGTAACATTCAAGTTGCTCCTCTGACCATGCCTCTGCGCGAGACCCCTTATGAATTTCCGGCCTTGGCGCGTGGTACATTTAGTGGCCTGCCAGGGTTACTCGCTGACTCGCTACCCGATAAATTTGGCAATGCTTTGATTGACGCATGGCTTGCTAGAATAGGGCGTAGCCCACAATCATTTAACCCCGTTGAACGGCTTTGCTATCTAGGCGAACGAGGAATGGGCGCGCTCGAGTTTCAACCGGTTATGCATCAACAATATCGTCGTGACTTTGAGCTAGATGTGGCCGAGCTGGTTAACTTGGCAAATCAAGTGCTAAGGCAACGCCAGCAACTAAGCGTTACTTTAACTGGCAAGGATGATCGCGCGCCAATAGAAGACATCATTAGGGTGGGTACTTCAGCCGGCGGCGCACGAGCCAAAGCCATTGTCGCGTGGAACTCTCAAACCGGTGAATTTCGATCGGGCCAAGTAAAACAGCATACAGGCTTTAGCCATTGGCTAATAAAATTCGATGGGGTCAGTGGCAACCGTGATAAAGAGCTGGCAGACCCGCAAGGCTATGGTCAGATCGAATACGCCTATTACTTGATGGCCCAGAATGCGGGCATTAACATGAGCGAATGTCGACTGCACCACGAAGGCGGGCGAGCGCACTTTATGACCAAGCGTTTCGATCGAACTGACGGCGGACAAAAGCTACACATGCAATCGTTAGGCGCGATGATGCACTACGATTTTAATCAAGCTGGCGCACATTCATATGAACAAGCGCTTCAGGTCATCACTAAACTAGATTTAACCATGGCCGAACGCAAGCAGCAGTTTCGCCGTGCGGTATTCAATGTTTTGGCTCGCAATCAAGACGACCACGTAAAAAACATTGCCTACTTAATGGATAAAGCCGGACAATGGCGACTGGCACCGGCGTTCGACATAGTCTATTCCTACAACCCTGACGGCGCGTGGACCGGAAAGCACCAGATGAGTGTTAATGGTAAGCGAGATGAATTTGTTACAAGCGACTTATTAGCGTTAGCTGAAAGTACGGGCATTAAAGCAACGCTTGCAAAGGGTATTGTCGATGAAGTCGCTGAGGCTGTCAGTGACTGGCCTGTATTTGCCGCCGAAGCAGGTGTTGATGAAAGGACCGTAGTGAAGATTAAAAACACCCATCGACGTTTAGATGAGAAATAGCGATGAGTACGTTGGTCAACAATTCAACGTTCAACTTGATACCCGAATGAGGCACAGCTTTGATAAAGAAGGGCAGGAGTTAAATTGCTGAAACTATCGTTAAAGCCAACGCTGATTGGCTTTGTGTTATTTGCGGTATCCATGGTCTACTACACCCATGCGACTTTGACGTTTCCGGTGCTCTTTAACTTAGATAATCACCTCAATTATGCCGCGACTGAGTACTTATCTGAACACCGAAAAATTCCTGTGGTCAAGGCAGAGGACCCTGAAATTTTGTTCACTGAAATAGGGACCACTCGCTCATTGAGGCCGCCGTTTACCTTTATCGTTTCGGCGATCGCGAGCAATCTTACCGCCAATATTATCGATCACCGTATTACTCGCCAGCGACTGGGGTCACCACTCATTGGCGCGTTGACGGTGGTGGTAGTGTTTGTTGGGTTCTGGATAGCATTTAATCATATCGGTTTGGCTCTACTTGGGGCGATAACGATCGGCTTGTTACCGAAATTTGTCTTTCTTGCCTCGTGTAACAATGATGATATTGGTGCTGTATTATCGGTCAGCCTGCTGTTTACCAGCGTTCTGGCTTTAGTTCGATATCAAGCCAGAGTTCCGGTGTTGATTGCTCTGGCGTTTTCACTTGGCCTAGTGTTGCAAACAAAATTTACAGCGTGGCTTGTGCTGCCTTGGTTTGGCCTTTTTTGTCTGATACTTGTTAGATCTAATTGGCGATCGATTGCTAAACTAACACCGTTGTTAGCAATGGTCCTTATTCTGGCTGGTGGTTGGTGGATCGTATTCAATATGATCAACTATGGAGTTACTGATCCGTCGGCAATAAGACAGGCCGTGGAACTTCAAACTGCACTGAGCAGTATTCAAGCAAATAGCCAAGGGTATCTTTCCAATGGCATCGGGCTTAACGATTTACTGGCCAACCATGATCAGTTTTTAAGTAAGAGCTTTCGATCTCTAATTGGTTATTTGCAATGGCTTGATCTGAATGTCGGTGCGCTTACCTATCTATTCTACGGATTGCTATTTTCAGTTGGGTTTGTCGGCCTTGCATTTAGTTCGCGGGTCGCTCCCGAGAAGCGAGATTATTTGGATTATTTAGTCATTATATTGGTGCTTAGTCAGTGCGTTTTTTATTTCCATCACAATTTGGTAAGAGATATTCAGCCGCAAGCGCGGTATGTTTTACCGATTATTATGCCGCTGGTTTATCTATTTCTTAGGCAGATTGAACGGCTGCCATCTAGCGCCATAATTCTGCAGTTTCGAGGTCGACAATACCCGTCTCAATCGGTAGTAAGTAGCGTACTAATCTCCGTATGCGTGCTGGTTCATCTACTTGCTATGGAGCGATATATTATGCCGGTGTTTAACGCTAAACCTTACTTCACAAGCCTTAAGAAACCTCAAAAGCACGAGGTTAGAGAGGCCTTTGAAATATCATCAAGTGACGCTTTGTCGTATGAATTTACTGACAATAGGCTACAGTTACAGCGAGAAGGCAGTGGGCCGTCGAGCGTCACGTTAAGCTCTCATTTCTGTGATCGACTACCGCTGAATGCACTGATAACAATGAACGTGCAGTCGACAACTAACGGCGGGTTTAACGTACATATTGATCGGCTCAATCAGGGCTCCTACGATAGCGTTTATTGGAGAAGTGTGTCGGCTGGAAAGAGTATCGCAATTTTTTCGGTCAATTCGCAAAACTGTAGCGGTGTGAAAATATCCTTGTCTAGAAGCACGTATCAGCTCACGCTAGAGAGCCTCGATATCAGCGAATTGAGAATTCACCAACATGGTAAACCGCTTTAACTTAAGTCATCAATCGATTGATTCGATATTGATAAATTGATGTTTATAAACACTTGTGCTAAAACTTAGCGGCCAAAGTGAAGACTCCGTTCGACAATGTCTTCGACCCGCGGTGGTTTTGGCCGACCATGAATTTGGATCTAGAGTTACGTATGTCATACCGTATTAGCTACCTAAAACAGCAAGCTAACTAAATAGAAATGTAATAAACCGTTGAGAATCGACATGATTAGATTAATGTATATGTTAAGGGTAAGTGCCTTTGTTATTGTATTCAGCTCGCTTGCTGGCACAACCATAGCCTATGCTGTGCAAGACTTAGGCTTGTGTCCTAATGGCTTTACTCAAGGAACAGTAACGATAGGGTCGGTAGATTGTTATCGCAGCTCGAGTGCTGGATCGGAGCTATCAGAAGCGCAAGCTCTACGCTTACAGCGCGAAGCGGTTTGCTTAGCGACGCCGAATGCTGAAGTAACGAGCTCTATATTGCGAACCAATAATTCTGGGCAGTTTTTCTCGGAAATTATATGCACCGTGAGCCGTCCTGTGCCAGACAATACAGTGTTGTGTCCAGCCGGCTCAGAAGAGGCAATTCGTGCATTTGACACTCTTGTTTGCGAGTATTTTGGTATCCCAGCCACCACTGCGCAAGACGCTCAGACGGCTATTGAGGCTCAGATGACACAATGCACCACTGACTTTAGTGGACGAGTTATTAGGTCAGGCGTTGAACAACAGGCCTTTGAAAATGTTGATTTCTTTACCACATTCTTATCTTGTGCCCGCGAAATTGAAGATACTGATATTATTCAATGCCCTTACACGTTTTCTGAGCGCTCTAGAGATGAAGACACTATTGATTGTCGTTCCGAATTCTCAGGCTTTGCCTCCATTGAAGAGGCTGAAGAGGAGGGTCAGGCAGCGCAATCTATTTGTACTGGTACAACCGCGGGCCTCGGGTCTGCTGATCAATCTATAATTGGTGCAGCATCAAATAGTACGTTTTTTAGCTCCACAGATTGTGAAATTAGAATAGCGAGATACGGTGCCTTTTCCGATAGCGCTGTTATTCGAGCCTGCGACGCAAGCTGTACTACAGAAGTTGAGCAGACCCGGGCTTGTTTGAACGGCGGAACGGTTGGTGCAACCGGCTGTACTGGACCATCATCTCAACTAGTCGAGCGGCGATGTCACACTGGCCCAGACCGCAGTGGGCTTTGCCCTTTGAATGGCATTCCTGGTGCAAACATCGTACCATTATTGCTTTTGGATGATGACGGTTAGCTAATGTCTCGTATGTAGACACATATAATGAATAGAAAGGTACCTACGGGTGCCTTTTTATTTGCTTACTCAGTCATCTTTCTGGAGCAAGAACCT
>JAESTB010000476.1 GCA_016763815.1 Arenicella sp. | reverse complement strand
ATCACCTTCCGGCTCCTCCAAAAAAGAGAGGCCAGGGACCTGACCTAGGCGAGCTTTGTAGTCGTCGAAGTTCGCTCGACGAGCGGCCACCCGTGATTCGATGTTCTGCAACTGCCCGCGGCCGACGGCAGCAAGCAGGTTCGACAGCCGGTAGTTGTAGCCGAGTGCATCGTGCTCATAATTGGCACCCGGCATACGTGCTTGGCTTGCAAGATGGCGGGCCTTCGCCACGAGTTCTACATCGTCGGAAACGAGTAGCCCACCACCCGATGTGGTGATGATTTTATTGCCGTTGAAGGAAAACAGGCCAATTCGTCCCGTGGTGCCAACATGCTTTCCAGCGTGGAATGTACCGAGAGCTTCGGCCGCATCTTCAATCAGGGTGATTCCGTACTTCGCACAAAGTAAAGCGATCTCTTCCAGTTTGGAGGCCTGGCCGTAAATGTGCACGACCATGACAGCCTTGGGCAGAGTTCCTTCGCGTGCGTCTTTCTCCAACTCCTCTGCAATCAGCTCAGGATCCATGCCTCAAGTTTCTGCTTCGGAATCAATCAGCACCGGAGTAGCGCCAACATAAAGGATAGGGTTTACGCTTGCGGTGAAGGTAAAGGAAGGTGCGTAAACACGATCGCCTTTGCCAATCCCAAGAAGGATGAAAGCCAGGTGGATGGCGGCAGTTCCGCTCGACAATGCGGCGGCATCTTTAGCACCGAGGTAAGCCGAACACTCGGCCTCGAAGGCGTCGACGTGTTCGCCAAGTGGAGCAATCCAATTGGAGTCGAAGGCATCAAGCAAAAGCTCGCGCTCGGCTGCACCCATGTGCGGCGGAGAGAGGTAGATGCGTTCCAAGAATGGCTTAAGAGGCGGTGAAGGCTGGCGCGACCCGGGCGCGAAGGCCTGGCACGAAAGTGGCAAGAATGTACACGAAATCACGTCGCAATGTGAACTCTTCTAAGTATCGTAGGTTCAACTGGACCTTTGCGGGAAAAATTACATCTGAATTGAACTCTTCGGGGTTGTCCATCTGGGCCAACAAGGCCTCTTCATCGTGAAAAACCAAGGAAGCCAAGCCAGTGATGCCTGGGCGCAACTGAAGGATGTTGCGGTCCTTTCCTGTCAACCGATCGGCGTACCCAGGCACGTCGGGACGCGGCCCAACAAGACTCATGTCGCCCACCAATACATTCCACAATTGCGGCAGCTCGTCGATTTTGGTTTTGCGCAGCATGGCACCGACCCGAGTAATCCGCGGGTCATCCAATGCCGTGGCGGTGGTTTGCTCTCCACTCACAAGCTTCATGGTGCGCAGCTTCGTAATGCGAAAGAGCTTCCCATTACGGCCAACCCTTTCTTGGCGAAAAAACCCACTACCCCCAGAGCTGAGCCGTGCGCAAATTGCGGCAAGTAAAATCAACCACCCAGCCAGCAAAAGCCCGACCAGGGCAATCACCATGTCGAGGCCCCTCTTGCAGAAAATCTGGACGGGAGTCACGGGACTATTGTTGCATAGCCTCGAATGCCGGGTGAGAGTGATTGATACAATCCAACAGCATGGTTGAAGGGAAGTTAACCGTAGGCGGAAGGCGCGATTGGTGGTTTGGGGTTTTGGTCCCTCACCCCTTTTTCTTCCAGATGCGTGGGACCTTCGGTCTTTACGCGGAGCCTGAAGAATTGCCGATTGGGCTTGGTGTTCCGATTGGCTTTCTCGTTGCTGTATTCCTGCTACTGCCAGATTTGCCTGCGATGGCGAAACGATTGCAGCTTGGCTTTCTTCCGAAAGCTGGCATCGTCTTGTTCAGCACGTGGGTTCTCTTTTTGGGAATGCTTGGTGCACAGCTCGACCTACTCGCACTGCTTTATGCCGTGCAATGGATTGCCCCGGTGATTCTGGTGTTTTATTTGGCCGTAGTTGTACAGAGCGAACAACGGCTTGAGCAACTGCTTTCAGGCTTGCGACGAGGGACCGGCCTTGCCCTTATATGGCTATGCGGACTCTTCCTCATGGAACTCTTTGCGAGCGGTGGGTTCGAAGGGCGCATGACTCAGAACGCCTATTTGCCAGGCATGTACCAGTTGTACAATTATGTTCCGGTAAGTTTGACCCTGGCAAGCCTCTTTTGTGCCGGGGTAGAAGCCTTGTCGCGACACAAAAAAAGGCAGTGGAAAACATGGGCCTTTCTATTTGGCGCCGCCATGGTTCCGCTGATGACCGGCGCACGCGACCCGGCGCTGATTTATTTGGTGGTTGCGCCCTTTGCCGCTTGGTGGACAGCGCGATTGCGCGGCCTGATTTATTTAGTTGGTGGATCAGCGACCATGGTCCTCTTCTTTTTGCTTCTAGTCGACGGCAACCTATTGCTTCTGCATAAACTGCACGGCACCTTCGCGAGCTATGGAGAAACCACATTGCGTGGCATGTTCGGACCCCGCGCGGATGTCATGGAGAGTTACTGGGGCCTAGTCGAACGCCATCCATGGACCGGCCTTCGTTTGTTGCCACCGAGTATTGCGGATCCGGAAGCAGGTGTGATTGCGAAAAGTGCGCATAATACTTACATCGACATCGCGGCACGTGGCGGCCCTTTGGCGCTAGTTAGCTTCTGCATGATTGTGTTTTCGGCGCTATGGCATGTGCCAAGGTTGCTGATTCGTTCGGTGCGTGAAGCGAATGAAACCCTTCGCGCGCCATCGATGTTGCGCGTGGCAGCTCAAGCCGCAGCAGCCCCAGTAGCCGGACTCTTGTTGATTAGCTGTAATCTTCGAACCCCATTGAGAGAGCCGATCTCGGCAGCGATCGGCTTCCTGCTCATCGGGTTCATTCTTTGTTGGGCTTATGCGGAGAAGCGCGGATCGGCATCGAGCTCATCCATCAAAGGCTGAACGTTGCGTTCGACGATGGCTTGGTGTCGCGCATCTGCTTTGTGTTTGCCTTTGCCGATACTGCCTTGTGAGACACCGGAGATCGCTTCTTGAATCGCATCGGCGGACCAATCTTCTCCCAAGAAAGAAGCAATGCGCGTAAGTTCCTTGGCTGGTTTCTCTACGAAACTTTCGTAGCGCAGATGCAAAACT
>JAESTB010000475.1 GCA_016763815.1 Arenicella sp. | reverse complement strand
GGAGGGTCGCTTCAAGAGTCAAGCGTTGCTAGATGAGTCTGCCCTACTCTCATGCATGACCTATGTCGACCTAAATCCGATTCGGGCTGGTATGGCCAAAACCCCAGAAACCTCCAGCCATACCTCCATCCATCGTCGACTAGACATGCTTAAGGAACCTCTGATTAAATATAAACAGTCTCTGTAAGGCTTGAAGCGTACAGCTACTAGGCACCGCTCGAGGCTAATGGCGGTAGTCCTTAGCGAGAGCGGGAACAACGTAGATGTGCGCTTCAAGCCTTACCCTACGGGGCTTTCAAGCGGACCCACACTCGGCGTTGCCTCCATGGATGGAGGTAAGGGGCGTGAGCTTGGAGCGGTAAGCCTTATTGTTTTTTGGCGTGACCAGTCATGCCTACAAAACATCGTTGCATGGATGCAACTTATTAGAGCATTGCAGGGGGCGCTCCGCAGGAGCAAATGCCAAATGCCTTGATTGTGAATCAGCTTGAAGGCCAGAGATCATTTAGACTTAATCAGAGGCTCCTTAACCTTATAGGCCAACAGCATGTTACCCGGTAGTTGGCCAAACATGCTATAGCCCGAAAAAACATACAGCCAACCGTCCGCAAGAACCTGACCGACAACGTCGATAGCACCACCATGTCCTTCAATACCATTACTTGCTTGAAAATATTTTGCCGTTTCTGTTTGCCATAATATATCGCCGTTTTCTATATCGTAAGCGCGTATAACGCCGTCTAAACCGGCACTGAATGCAAGCTCCGGCGTGGCCGTCGCGGCCGATGAAAGCCCATAGTAGAACGAACACGCATATTGATCTTTTAGACTTTGTTTCTTAGACGAGCGCATAGCCTCCAAGCCGCTTGCTGGCCGGTATTGCTCATCAAAGTCACATTGTCGCTGTACAGATTTACTCCAGAGTAATTTGCCATCGGCTATATCAAGTGCATAGAGCCCGGGTTTTGCGGTGTAGCCTGGCCTGTCGCGTTCGGGGTCTGACACTGGAATGATTAAGCGCTGACCAGAGGCCGCCATGCCCCAGTGAATGCCACCGTTAGTGGTGCCTAGGCTGACCCGGTTTTTCCAGATGAGTTCGCCTTGCACACCTTTTGGGTCTGGGTTTAACGCGTACACTTCGCCCGATTTTTGCCCCGCTAATAAAATATCTGAGCCATCGAGCAACTGAGTCAGTATGACCGACGCACCAAAATCGACATCGCCGCCTGCATTCTCTGGGCAATTTGCGCCACCAGTCCAACACGCGGCGTTCCAGACGTCACCCTTAGTTGCTTGAAAATGCCAGGCTAACTTGCCAGTCTCTATATCTAACGCAAAAATTGAATCGCTGGAGTTTGTAGCCGGGTGTGACAGGTTCTCACCTGTGCCAAAATAAATTCGGCCTCTCTTTTTATCAATCATGGGCGTTGTCCAAACCGATGCGCCAGAGGGTCCATATTGCTCTAGACCATCGGCGTTAAGCCCTTGCAAGGTAGCATTTTCGGTAGCGTGCCATTGCCACAATTGCTCACCATTAGAGGAATCAAGGGCAATTACCCCACCATGTGATCGGCAGCAGACATAGCTACTGCTGCCAGTGACCGCTACCTCGTAGGATGATATCGGTACAAATAGTTTATTGTCGTCATAACTGATGGTGCCGGTAATCACCGACTTTTCAAACAGCTTAGTCTGAGTTTGCCAAACAATGTCAAACGTCATAGGGTCGACGGCATAAACGGTTGCCAGCGAATCGGCAAAAATCAGTAATGGCTTGCCTTGCCCATCGTTGTCAAGAGTGGCCGCCAGCGTGATTGAAGACCTGACACCGGTGATAAAGTCAGCTTCACGTAGTACACAACCACTTTTACGGTCAATCGCGTAGAGTTTTTTAGCCTTATCACCGACATACATCGTGTCGCCAATAATAACCGGTTGCGAGCGCATATCCGTGACCTTTGGAAATGCAAAGCTCCACGCCAGCTCCAATGTCGCAACGTTGGCTTTAGTGATGCCGGCCGTTTTGTTGCTTGCAAAGCGTTGGTTATTTTTGCCCAAGCCCCAGTTGCCTACATATTCTTCTTTATCACCGGATGCAATGCCATCACGCACGGTCTTATCACAGCGAGCAGCGTCTAACCAAGCATAGCTCTGCGTGTCGCTACCAGATAAGTACATTGCGATAAGGCCACGCTCTTGTTTGTTCAGATGCGCTGCCATGGGCTGCATCTTGCCAAACTCCATCGCGATCATCAGCGATTCTTTGGAGAACCCAGCGAGTGATTGTCTGGTCGGCGCGTGCATGGCCGGGTTGTCGTGACAACCAGCGCAATGTTTATCGAACAGCGAATTACCGAACATTTCTAATGGCAAAACATCCGCATGGCGGACGACAAAGGCCTCAATTGTTGCCACTGGGTCTTGTAGCAGTGTCCGTCCGCCTAGACCAAAGAATGCCGCTACGCTAACAATCAGAATAATCGCGAATTTTTTCATACTTGGCCCTGTGTGCACACCATAATAAATACCTGTAAGTTACTGCCTACGCGTTAGAGCTGCTTAGTTTGGCAGCGCAAAAGCGTAAAGAGAATCGCCATAGCCTCGTTGAAACATAGCGTGCCCCCCGCTGTTGATAACAATGTACTGACGCCCCTTATATTCGTAAGTCATAGGGGTTGCCGTGGCGTCATTGGCCAGTGTGTGCTTCCACAAGACCTTTCCGGTATCGACGTCAAACGCTCGTATTTGCCGGTCCATTGTCGCGCCAATAAAAAACACTCCGCCGGCGGTAGCGATTCCGCCACCCAAATTGGGTGTACCCCAGTTGATATGAAATGGCGAATTTATAGGACCCATCTCATGCACGGAACCAAGTGGAACATCCCACTTAATAGTTCCTTGATATAAATCAACCGCGACCAACTTACCCCACGGAGGCTGGTTGCAAGGTATCCCCAAGGGTGATAATAATGCGCCTATCTCAATATCATAAGGTGTGCCATTCATCGTGACCCGCATTCGTTTGCCGTTTTCTGGATGGTCAGACCTCGGTTTTGCAGAATCAGCCGTCGGCGTTTTAATTAACTGTCCGGTAAAAGCGGTGTTATTGATGTTGACTAATAGAACACCCGAGTCACCAAGCAATGCGCCACCACCCCAGTTTGCTCCGCCCAGACTCCCAGGGTACATTAATGACAAGTCTTCACTCATGGGCGTGAATAAACCAAGGTTGTTTAGGTCGGCAATTTGTTTTGCGCAGTGGTTTCGGTCCCACGGGGTTAGACCCCATGCATCATTGGGTTGCAGGAAAGAATCTATAAATGAGGGTGGGGCAATGGGTTTAGGCTGTGTGCGTGCGGTCTGCTCACCTGCAATGCGCGATGGTGGCACAGGCTGCTCTGTTATTTCCCAGAGTGGTTCGCCCGTTAGTCGATTGAAGACAAAGACGAACCCCTGCTTTGTTAGCTGCGCTAACGCCGGTATACTTTCGCCATTGTTGGCACTACTATTTTTTTTCCAATCAAATAAAATTGGCTGCGCGGGCGTATCGTAGTCCCATAGGTCATGGCGCACGTGTTGAGAGTGCCAACGTATTTTACCGCTCGACAACTCTAGTGCAACGATGCTGTTGGCGTATAAATCGTCGCCAGGTCTTGCAACACCATAATAATCGGGTGATGGCGCACTTGTAGGCAAATAAACCAGATCGTTGTTTACGTCAATCGACATAGGTGCCCATACATTTGCTGAGCCACTACCGTCATGCCCTAGTAAAGGATCGAATTGCCATACTAGCTTGCCGCTTTGCCAGTCAAAAGCACTCACAGTTCCTCTTGGTGTTTTAGAGTACGAAAAATCGATAATGCCTGAACCAACAATGACCAACCCGCCACCGACCGTTGGCGCAGAGGAGCTGCTGACCTCACCTGCACTATAGCCCTCATCGCCGTACAAGCGAATTTCGCCTTTATCGCCGAAATCTTTGCAAGGGGAGCCGTCTTTTGCATCGATGGCCCAAAGCCTTCGGTCGTGTGTTGCCAAATAAAGCCGATGACGACAAGGTTGAGTTTCTGGCCTTTCTAGGTCACCCGTTTCTTCTGGCATTTGGCCATAACTGACACCGCGGCAACGAAAAGTGCGGCTGCCGCTTTGATCTACTTTAGGGTCAAACTGCCAGCGCTGCTTGCCATTGCCTGGGTCCAAGGCGATGACGC
>JAESTB010000474.1 GCA_016763815.1 Arenicella sp. | reverse complement strand
TATTATGAGTTGTATGGGCTTCGTATTGCCTCTAATAAAAATCTCCCTCTGCTAACACCTACCCATCATTCTCATATTGATGTATCCATCGACTTGTCAAATCAACTTGTCTCTGAGCTTTCGTTCATTACACAGCGACAACCTGACAGTACTGAAAACGATATAAAGTTGTGGCAAACACCCAATTGGTTCTGTATCGAGTACCCTCGATCAGCCAATCACGCTTTGCGCTTTTACATCAGTATGGACGGCTCTAAAGTCGTCAGTAGTAAACCAGACGCTATTCCAGATAGTGATGTTGATTCCTTCGTATTAGGTCCCATTCTTGGTTGTGTATTACGCTTGCGGGGCCGAGTTTGCTTACACGCCAGTGTGCTTGAATCTAATGGTAAAGCGTTTGCCATGATCGGCCATAAGGGAGCAGGTAAATCCACCACCGCAGCCGCGCTATTAGAAGCTGGTGCCCGACTGATATCTGACGATGTCGCGGTAATACACAGAAGTAATACAAACCAGTTCACGGTATATCCAGGTTATGCCGGTATCAGGTTGATGCCCGATGCTTTATCAGCGTTTGCACTTAATCAGAATGACTACAAACTAGTAGTATCAAGCAGCGATAAACGTATTATTCCATTGGATATTTGGCAACCAAACAAACACGCTAATCAACGTTGGACATTTCAGCCTCAGGCCTGCCAACTAATGGCCATCTACATCCTTAATAGGCGTCGGCCAGATTTAATAAACACACAAATCACCACCGTACCCAACACCCGAGCATGCATCGAGTTAACTCCTCACAGTTATGCTCGGCGGGTTATTAATAAACACCAACAACATCAAGAATTTGCATTTATGGCGCAATTGACTAGGCACATTCCAATTAAATCGGTAGATCGTCCTAATCAGCTGAGTTACCTGCCAAAGATTGCTGAAGACCTTCTCAGTGATTTAGCCGCCACCGCCTAGAGAAACATATTGAAACCAAATATTGTTTTAATAACCGTTGATTGTTGGCGAGGCGACCATATTGGCAAAGCTCACGATGCTAAAGTAGCGACGCCTAACATCGACAAGTTAGCCGATCAAAGCTATTACTTTGCGAACGCCCATAGCTGCGGTGGCTGGACCAAAATTGCGATGACAACGTTGTTCTCGTCAACCTATGCGTCTATGTACGGCTTCACTAAGGGTAAACTCTCAGATGATCGCCCGTTGCTTGCTGAAGAGCTTGCTAGCCACGGCTATCACACCGCTGGCTTTACCACCAATATTGTCTGCGGCAGCCCTCAAGGGTTCAATCGAGGCTTTCAAACATTTGAGGATATCAAACCAGAGAATACGGCTAATGAATTCAAGATAAATAAAGTTCGCGGATTCCATCGCTTATCAAAGTTTCCGTTATTTCACTCCATTCTCTCTCTTATGGGTATTGATTCGTCCCCCACTTACCCTTCGCTACCCGCCGATGAGTTGGTAAATAGAGCATTGCATTGGCTCGATCACGAACATGACAAAGAACGGCCTTATTTCCTATGGCTGCATTTTATGGACTTACACATGCCTTACCGCTCATCATTAAGAGCCAAGACAGGTGAGGTAATAAGCACGATGTGGCGCGACCGCTCGCTCTGGAGTCTAATCAAAAAAAGTCGTGGAACTTACCGCTCTAGTGAAGAACAATCACAACAATGGAAGCAATTGTATGCAGAAGAAACTGGTTTTCTAGACCAACATCTAGGCCGATTATCCTCTCAATTGCAATCGCGACCCGACTGGCAAAACACCGCACTGTGCTTGACCGCCGACCATGGCGAAGAATTTTACGAACATGGTACTTGGGGGCACTCTTGGAACCAACTATACGATGAAGGTATTCGTGTTCCATTACTATTGCGCCTCCCAAATCAAGCTACCGGTAATACAATAGATGAAGCCATCAGTCATTTGGATATTACACCAACACTACTTGATATCGCTGGCGTGGCTCGATCAGACAAAATGCTAGGCAAGAGTTGGTTGCCTGCCTTAAAAACAGAACCGGGTGTATCTAGAGCGCACGAATCATCAATCCCAATTGTGTCCGAAATGCATGGGCATATGGGTTCATACCAATTCCGGCTAAGTATCACCTATGAAAAGCATAAATATATTTACGATGGTGATACTGACTCATGCCTACTTTTCGATTTAGAAACAGATCCGGATACTCATAATAACCTCTACAGCAAGAACCACCCTCTAGCACCAATGTTCGATCAATTACGCTTGGCACATATCGCCAAAGGCGCATTGGCTGCACTAAAAGGCAATGTCCATTTAGGCGGAGATGCCATTTCCTACGACCTCGATGACGACCCCGCCGTACTAGATCGCCTACGTGCGTTAGGCTATTTAGAATAGTCGTACAAAATGAATAAATCGTCCGAAATGCAAGTTGTAAACCCGCTGCATTTGCAACAAAAACAGCTCCAGCTTTACCATCATCAATACCACACTCACCCGGCCAGTCTAGTCGTTATCGATGATTTTCTACGGCTTGAGTTTGCCTCACAGTGTGCGCAGTTCTTGCAGTCGCAAGCCGCCTACAAAGATGTATACGGCCTCTATACGAGCCGACAAGGCGCTGACTCAAAGCAAGCTTGGCTGAACGCTAGCCCCAGTAGCCGTTTTTTCTTCCATCAGATGCTCGACAGCGCTAACGGCAGCGCGCCTATTGGCAGCAAGGGTCTAAGTTTTCTAAAACTTAGACGGCTTTTGCATACAGTCGATTTTAAGAACTACCTGCAAGCACTAGTGGGTCAAGAACTTGGACAAGCTACCCCGATAAAAGTCCATCGTATGCAGCCACAGCATTTTTTGAAGAGGCACGATGATCGCCACGGTAATCGACGTATCGCTTTTATCCTGTACCTATCACCGGTCTGGCAAGTTGAATTCGGCGGGCAATTAGAGCTTGTTGATAGGCAAGACCAGACACACTCAGTTGCTCCGAGTTTTAACCGCTTGCTGGTTTTCGATGTCACTAATCATGACCATCACTACATAAAACGTATTGTTAACTCTATTCCAAGCTCACAGGCAAACCGGCTAAGCATCAACGGCTGGTTTCTTAATTTAGAATAGGAGCTAGGGCGTACTCGTCTCATTTTCCATCGATCCCTTACCACTCACTGAACAGCCCGACAAAACAGTTACGATCAATGACTACAGCAAAAGTAATGCAGCGATCTTATAGCTCTATTTAAATTCTAAGCCATACCGAGTGCCATCAATTTTGAGTTGATCTTCAAACTCAATCACCTCGGTACCCCCTTGTGGGGTATAAACCGGTTCAGTGCTAGCTTCCAATTTCGAATCGACATTGTCCATTTTTTCGCGGCGTTCAGAGCCACCAGACAAACCACCTTCGTTGCCGCATCATCGCTTGGGAAGAGCTTGCTTTTTTAATTGCTTTACGGATCACGCAGTTCAATGACTCAATGGCGTTGGTCGTATAAATCACTTTTCGTATGTTCGCCGGATAGCTGAATAAGGCGTTTACGTTTTCTCAGTGCCTTTTCCAAAAGCGGCTGATTTGTTGATATTTAGGGTCCCATTTATCGGGAAATTGGTCCAGAGCCAGCAGCGCTTACTCTTCGGATACCGCTTGATAAGTTTGTTTTAAATCAGCGGCCACAGGTTTGTAATCTTTCCACATAACGTACTTCATTGAGTGGCGAGCTATGTCACGACTCACAACTGAATCTGCGTCTTAGGATACACAGTATTGATCACATCAGGGAAGCCCTTAAGCCCATCAACACAAGCGATTAGGATATCTCTAACGCCACGATTCTGCAGGCACGTTAGCAACGGGGGCTTGCCAGAACTTCGCGCCTTGGTTCTCCAACATCCAGAGTCCTAGAAGCTCTTCAAGTGTCTCTACTATCTTGCGAGTCGTCGAGCTCGGGGAATACAAAAAGATGACTTTAGAGTCTAGCATCGGCAATCGCGTCTGGCGTTTCTTTATGATCTTCGGTTCAAACGATCCGCCTCGATCTCGAGGCTGCATTCATCGTCTTCTCGAAAAAGCGCTTAGTCGATTCAGCGATGCCTTCTTGGCTATCGAGGCCTTCTAGGCGTTGCTCGATTTGAGCATTCATTGTTTTCTTTGTCATTGTATCTGCCTTAACCGTTGAGTTAAGCAGATACACAGTTCACTTTACAGCCTCTAGAAACATCTACATTTCATCAACGTCAAAGAACTATAAGCTCTTAAGATACTCCACCAGCGCGTCCTGCTCATCAAACGTTAACGTAGACGGAACTTCAGGGATACTTGTCGATGTATAACGTGCTACTACATCCGCTAAAGTACCGGCGCTGCCATCATGAAAGTAAGGTGCGGTTAAAACTAAACCTCTAAGACCAGGCACTTTAATCCCCGATGCGAGCAAGCCCTGCGGTGCATTTTCAACAATATGAGTAAAACGCTCATCTGGCCTGCCTGTCCCTTCTGGCGATGTATGGCAACTGACGCAGTTACCCTTACCAAAAAACAGTCTCATACCATCCACGGCCATAGTTTCGTTAAAATTACTTGCTGGAGGGCTCACAATACTATTTGTGAAGGCTTGCACATCCAACAATTTACCTCGATACACAGACTCTTCTATTGCATTACCTGGTTCCACCTGTTCTGCAAGTAATGCAGCGTCGACTACCCATTGAAGCGAGTGATTACTAAACTCAAAATTATCGATAACCGCATTATCTGTCAACCAAGCGCCATTAACACCCAAGACAAAGTCGTTACCACGCTCTACTACTGATGCTATAGAATCGTTGTCGGAAGTTGATAGAAGCACGCCACTCCACGTTAAAGGGTAACCATATTCAGATTGGTCAACATAATTCCAATTTTGCGGAATATCAGAAGG